>CAVCBH010000134.1:0-2555 GCA_963600375.1 bacterium
TTTGTATTCAATATTAATATAATCTTTCGTAATTCCATCGGATTCTATTTTTTCCATTCCACGATAAATACCAAGTCCATATTTTTCATGAACGACATAATCACCGACTGAAATCTCTGAAAGAGAATTGATTTTCTGTCCGCTGTACTGGCTCTTCTTCTTTTTCTTTTTGACCTTTCTTTCCTTGAAAATGTCTTTTTCCGATAAAACGACAAACTTGATCGTAGGGTATTCGAACCCATTTCCAAGCCGGCCACTCGCTACCATAATCTCGCCCGGCGCAATCGTCCGGTCAAAATCAGCTGCAAAATATGCAAGCAGACCATAGTCCTTAATATTCTCTGCCAGACGCTTTGCCCTCGTTGTTGAGGAAGAAAGTAAAAGAATCCGATAATTCTGCTTTTTCCAGTGTTCCAGGTCTTTGATAAGCTGGTCAAAACTATTATTATATGAAAAAATGGACTTTGCCTCAATATTGCAAATGGTTTTTGGCTTATAAAAATCATAATCCTGAATAACGGAACTTAATAAAATAAGTGGCTTTGCCATTACTTTAGACAGAATTTCTTCATATCCAAACAACAAATCTGCCTGTCCCGGCAGGACATATCCACCTTCCAGACGACTTTGCATACAAAGGAAAAATTCTTCTTCATACGTTTTTCCTTTTTCCAGTATGCGGTGCGGCTCATCAATAAAAAAGAGCGTATTTTCTGTCAAATATTCAAGAAATGACACTGTTTTCTCATAAAAATAAGACAATAATGCCTCGCTGCCTTCTGCCGTTCCAAAGGAAAGAAGCTCTTCCTCCGTCCGCACTGTCATTTTCCGGAGACGTTCTTTCTCCGCAAGCCTTTTGCTTTTCTTAAATGCTTCTTCCTGCTTTTTATATTCTTCTTTCATCTGGCGAACCGCCTCGCCAATCTTATTTCTTGAAAGAATCATTTCCGTCGCAGGATATACCTGAACCTCGTCTAACTTTTCCACACTTCGCTGCGTCTCCGTATCAAAAGAACGGATGGAATCCACCTCGTCTCCCCACAGCTCAATTCGAACCGGAAGTTCCTCTGTCAATGGGAAAATATCAATAATACCGCCCCGGATACCAAACTGTCCCGGTGCCTCCACCAGACCACTGTTCTCATAGCCAAGCTCTGAAAGTTTTAAACGAAGCGCATCTGTATCAATAATTGATTCAAAATCAATCGTAAGGCAATGCTCCTTAAACTCCTCAAACGGAATCATTTTCTCCATAAGCACATCAAGACAGGCAACAATCGTAAGTGGTTTCCCCTCGATAATCTTTTTTAAAATGTCCATTCGCTGCCGTTCGATGTGGTTGCTATGCACATCTGCACTGTAAAACAGTACATCTCTCGAAGGATACAATACCGTATTTGAATCAAAAAAACTTAAATCCTCATACAGTTCCTTCGCTTTCTCTTCTTTATAAGTCAACACAAAGCGACAAGGAAAATCCTTCCCCAGATTTGGAATGAAATGTGCCTTCTGTGAATCGACACATCCATTCAGGACAATGGGATAAGCCTTTTTTTCCATTGCCGTTTTTATATCAATATAAGTATCAAATTTCAAAAGAGGGTTTGATAAAGTTTTCATGATACCTCCTTTCTTTTTAGTCGTAATTACTTTTCCGTTGCATTTCAGGCTTCTAAAAATCAAGTATAGAAAAATTATTTTCCTCTCTATTCCAAAGTTTTTCTCTTTTTCTTTCCTACGCTATACTTGTTCATCGCTTCGGAGAATTCGTCCTGTGCGAAAAGTTCTGCTGCTTTTTCCGCTTTGTCTAATGCATCGGAGAGCAGTTCCTTTTCGTCATCTTTAAAATGTCCAAGTACATAGTCTGCGAGATCCTGTCCCGGATGCTTTTCACCGCCGATGCCGACACGGATTCGGGGAAAAGTGTCGCCGCCTAAATGTTTGATGATACTCTTCATTCCGTTATGTCCACCGGCGCTTCCCTTTGTGCGGAGACGGAGCATTCCAGGTTCTAAGCTGATGTCATCGTAAATTACGAGGATATCACTTAAATCTACTTTATAAAAGTCCATAATTGGGCGCAGGCTTTCGCCGCTTAAATTCATGTAAGTTAATGGTTTTACGAGGAGAACTTTGCTTCCACCAATGAAGCCGCTTCCTACCATTGCCTTGAATTTATGCTGGTTGATATTGATATGGTTCGCCTCTGCGATTCGATCAATCGCCATAAACCCTACGTTATGTCTTGTTCCTTTATACTGGTCTGTTGGATTACCTAATCCTGCGATTACTTTCATTGTATGTTCCTTTCGTGATTTTATTTCTTCTGTAGTTTCTTTTGTGTTTGTTTCTTTTTGATTTTGTTGCTCTAATTGTTTTTGTTTGTTTACTTCCTTTGATTTTGACCTATCTATATCAGATACAGAATCATTATTTTTCTTATTCTTCTGCCTGGCTGCGTTTGCTGTCTGCTGCTTTAGCTTCTCCTGCATTTTCGCCTTTTGCTGCTGCTTTTTTCTTTGCTTTCTACGCTCAGACTCCCAGGAGTTTACGGC
>CAVCBH010000135.1:0-6553 GCA_963600375.1 bacterium
ATCCACAACTCCCTGATACTGTCCAAGATAGAGACAGGCTTCCTGACGAAGCAAATACGCTGGATAATACTGTGGATCAAGGCTGATGATTTTATCACAGATATCAAACATCTTTGCGTACTCCTTTTTTCTGCGCCAGATATCCGCTGCCGTATGATAGTAGCTTACTTTCTGAGAAAAATCTTTCTCTACTGCTACTGCTTTTTCTATGTAATCCATCACCTCCGCCAAATCTCCTTCTTTGCCACCAAGAATCAGATCTGCCTTTGCAGAAGCAATCGTATAATACGCATAGCCAAGACGTGCAAGCTGCCTTGTTGTCTTTTTCGTTCCGTCCGGACGAAGTTCCTGTATGGCATGCAGCCACGGAACTAAATGTTCCAATGCTTCCTCATCTTTATTAATTGTAAGATAAATTCTTCCTTTTAAATTATGATAATCAAGATAATGTTCTTTATCTGGCACAAAGCCATCCAGCAGTGCGATCCCGTCTTCAAATCTTGAATTTTGGTAATAACACCAGGCAAGTTTCATCAGGCTGTCCTGATTTAAAAGATTCTCCTTATATTGTGGCTCTAACTCAGCAATAACATAGACATTTACCTTATTAAGATCTTCCACCAGCCGCTCATCCACCGGACTTTCTTCTAAAAGATCAAGAATGGCCTCTCTTGCTTCCTGATATCTTCCTTCATGAAGTACCGCTTCCATTTTTCCGGTTCTTGCAAGAAAAGACTCTGGATGCACTTCTAATACCCTGTCATATAGAGAAATCATGCCATCCCACTTTTCCATCTCCTGACAGTACCTGCCATAGCAACATACAATCCGTTCTTCCTGCGGATATTTTTTTGCAAGCTTTTTAAAAATCTCTCCACCTTCTGCCTGCTTTTCCTTTTCCTCTTCACTGTAAAGAAGTCTTGCTCTTTCTAATTCTATATAAGGATGATAGATGGTATAGTTCTCTTCTATCAAATGGTATTCTTCCCAGGCTTCCTTTTTCATGCCAAGGTCCGCAAACTGCCGAAGCTTATGATAATGCTCAATATAATCGTCTGCTTCAGAACCAACTTCGCCCTCAAACAATTCATAGTTGAGTGCACCGTTATAGCGGACAACCTGCTGTAAAAAGTCAACATAAGGCTCTGGAAACATTTCTAAAAGTTCTTTTCGATTCCCTGTGATCAAAAAAGTACGGTCAATCAACTTCCATACCGGAGCTGGCAGGCGAAAATGCTCCATCAAAAATATAAGGAATCTCTGACGCACTTTCTCGCCGCTTTCTAAGCTAATGCAGATATCCTCTGAAAAAAGCGGTTCCCATTCCCTTTCATCAATTCTTCGATAAAAATCATTATAAAGCTGCTCACAGCGAAGAATAAAGTTATCTACCGGAGAAAGGACTTCTTGCGGTTCTTCTTTTTGTCTTGCATACTGCAATGCACCTTCATAGGCTTCTCGCAGCTTTTTAAAACCATCTGGATCATCTTCCGGATTAACTGCGTGAAGCTTTGCCCGATATGCTTTCTTAATCGTTCCTTCTTCTTTTGTCTTTTCTATTCCTAATGTGTCAAAAAAATCATTCATCTCTATAACTGTCCAAATACTTCCCCTATTTTATCGTTAATTACCAAATCTGCCTGAGAGTCTCTTTGTGTCTCTGACTTATTAATTAAAATAAGATGACTTCCTTTAAAATAATCAATAAGCCCTGCTGCCGGATACACGACAAGAGAGGTTCCTCCAATAATCAGAACATCTGCCTGACTGATGTGCTGAATCGTCTTTGAGATCACATTCTGGTCAAGTCCCTCTTCATATAAAACAACATCCGGTTTGATGAGTCCTCCACAGGCATCACATTTTGGCAATCCTTTGCTGTTCTTTATATAAGCGGCATCAAAAAACTTGCCACACTTCATACAATAATTTCTGTGAATACTTCCATGAAGTTCTAACACGTTCTTACTTCCTGCCATCTGATGAAGCCCATCAATATTTTGTGTAACAACTGCTCTACATTTTCCCTGTTTCTCCCATTCCGCAAGTTTGTAATGTGCTGCATTTGGTTTGGCATCAAGCGCCATCATCTTATCTTTATAAAAATCATAAAATTCTTCTGTACGTCTCATAAAAAAGGTATGGCTGACGATTGTTTCCGGCGGATAGTCATATTTCATACTGTAAAGCCCGTCTACACTTCTGAAATCAGGGATACCGCTCTCTGTTGAAACTCCTGCCCCTCCGAAAAATACCAGATTATCTGTTCCATCAATAATCTCTTTTAATTGTCTGATTTTCTCGTTCATAATGTACCTCCTTCATTATACGTGAAATACGTAATATTTTAATTACCAAACATCTGATTTACGATTCTTTGAGCCATAGATTCCGAATAATTTTTCTATTTCGGCTATTTTTAAATATTTCTCAGAATATTCTTATAATAAACCAATATCAGATCATAAAAATAATCACATTCACAAGACCTAATATAAGACCAATCACTGCCCCAAGATTTACAATCGCACCAAGTTCTTTATTCATAATAGAAAGAACTAATTCTTCTACTTCTTCTACATCCATCGCATTGATTTTCTTTTCGACAACTACGGAAAGCTTTAGACAAGAAAGAAGTTCTGGCAGCTTTTCCTCTATGATTTTTTTATAAAGTCCCCATAAAAATTCTGGGTCATAGATTCCTTTTTCTTCAAAAAATGCAGTAACTTTCGGCACAGGTGTCTCCTGCAACTTTTCGGATTCTGCAGTTACTTCTTTTTCAATGTAATCTCTGGCATTCTCCTGTATGTATGCATCAATGCCTTCCTGCACCTGACTGCCAATCTTTTCAATAAAAGAAGCACCCAGCATCATTCCAAACATAGAATCTGCCAGCTTGCTCTGCGCTTCCTGCATAACTTTATCTACAATTAACTTTCCTGGCTGCATACTGATAATCTTATCAGAAAGAAAATCTGTGATATCTTTTTCTGTAGCTGATAAAAAACTGTCCAGCTTTTCTTCTGGAATGCTATATAATACAGAAGCTTTAAGTGTGTCTTCTGATTCTTTTTGCTTATTAATCCATGTCTGTACATGATTTTTAAATTCTTTTTCTGATTCTTCTGACAAAAGCTTTTCACCCATATATTCCGGAGTTAACAGTTGAGTCTCAACCGCATTTCCTATCGCTCTTGCCAGACGCCCTTTTCCTCTTGGAATCACTCCCGGGGTAAATGGAAGCCGCTTCCCAAAAACTCGAATCTCCTTTCTTGGACGAAATAACATCTTTACTGCAATCCAGTTTGTCACATAACCAATGACTGCCCCTATTATCGGGGTTGCAATGTATTTCCACATAATTTTGGCTCCTTTTTTGTTGTTATATTTATCCAGAATACATTTATAAAATTATTACTTTTTTACCTATAGTAACTCCACAGACTGTATCTTTAATATAAAACATACTTCTGTAAATATCACTGAATAAACTACTGATTTCTGACTTTTCAAATATACTCTGATTTTTGCAATATCTTATGAAATTGCTATAAATAAATCTGGATAATTACAGTATATCATATCCTGTTTTAAATGCAAAAATCAAGTCACGATTCTTACGTTTCATGACCGCTCCAGAAATTCTCCAGAAGCTGTCCGTAATTATTCCGATTCACAGCGTAATAGCTGCTCCATTCTTCCGGCAGCAATCTCTGATTCTTCATCTCTAAAAAGCGCTCATCCATTAAAAGAATCGTTCCCACATCTTCTGCCGTTCGAATAACCCGACCGGCAGCCTGCAAGACTTTATTCATTCCTGGATACCGATACGCATAATCATATCCTTTTTTTTGCTGTCTGTCAAAGTATGCCCGTATTACTTCTCTCTCATTACAGATCTGGGGCAGGCCGGTTCCTACGATACAGACCCCGATCAGGCTTTTTCCTGTAAGGTCAATGCCTTCCGAAAAAATGCTGCCAAGTACACAAAAACCAATCAGCGGTTTCTCCCTTTCTTCCCGAAATCTTTGTAAAAACTCTTCCCTGTTTTTTTCTTCCATATAAGGTTCCTGCACAATAATTTCTGATACAAGCGCCAGATTTCCTGCTTCTGCAATGGCATAAACTTCCGAAAGCATCTCATACGATGGAAAAAATATCATATAATTTCCCGCTTTCTTTTCTAAACAAAGCTCGAGATATCTAATCATTTTCCCATATTCCCACTCCCCTCTTCTTGTATAACGGCTCGTGACATCTTCCGTAATAGAAAGAAGGCGATTCTCTTTTGAAAAAGGGGACGCAATCTGGTAGGCTTCAAAGCAGCCACCTCCAAGAAGCTGCCTGTAGTACTGCACAGGTAAAAGTGTCGCAGAAAAGAAAATGCTACAACGACTGTTTTCGATATATTCTTTTAATTTATCAGATGGGTTCACACAAAAAAGCCGAAGGAAAAAATCTCTTCCTCTTTTTTCTCCATAAATCTCATAACCGCTGTTTAAACTATCTAAAATCATATAAAAATGACTGATCTTAAAATAAAATTCTACGAGTTCTTCCCTTTCTTCAAAACGGTCATAATCTGTTAAATATTCTTGTAACGGCCCTAACAGATGAAAAATTGGAAAATACATGGCATCTGCATTCTCATGAAAATTGAAATGTTCACCTTCCTGTGCCTGTTTTTCTATTTTTCTAAGTGCCATCACACAATTATTCACCTTTTTAAATAAAAAAGAATTCTTTCCTTTAAAATACTTTTTCGGCAGTTTAAAATCGCTTTTGGAAATATCTGCACTGTACATATCTCTTGCCCGGTCAAGCAGGTTATGTGCCTCATCAATCAAATAAATATTTTGCCGAGAATTCCCCTCAATCAAACTTTTTCGATTCACATGAGGATTAAATACATAATTATAATCACAGATAATACAATCTGCCCATGTTGCCGCTTCAAAAGACAGTTCATACGGACATACCTGATATTTCTCTGCATATAAAAGAAGGTTTTCCCGATTGCTTTCACATTCAGAGGTAAGCAAAGCATATAGCGCTACATTGATTCTGTTAAAATGTCCTTTCGCCCTCTCACAGCTTTCCGGGTTACAGTTCATTTCTTCCTGAATACAGATTTTTTCTTTTGCTGTAATCGTTACTGCCGCAAGGGATAATCCCTGTCTCTTCAAAAGCCCTATCGTATCCTGTGCTACTGTTCTTGTAATGGTTTTGGCAGTAAGATAAAATATATTTTCTGCTTTCTCCTCTCCAAGCTCTTTCAATGCCGGATAAAGTGTCGATATCGTTTTCCCTACTCCGGTTGGTGCCTGCAAAAAAACATGATTTTTCTTCTCGATTGCCTGATAAACAATAGCTGTCATCTTTTTTTGCCCCGGCCGAAAAGAAAAAGGAAACTTTAACTGCTGAATGCTCTCATTCCTTTTTTCCCTTGCCTTTACATAATAAGAAGCCCACATTCGGTAAGAATCCAACAAATCTGCAAACCAGAGAGAAAGTTCTTCCATCTCATAAGAATAAAAAATGCGCTTTATCTCCTCTGTTTCCAGATGACAGTAGGTAATCTGTATATCGATTCTTTCAAGATCATGCCGATGTCCATACATATAGGCATAACATTTTGCCTGCGCAAGATGCAGCGGCTCCGCTTCCTCTATTGCCGCAACGTCCTTATAAACACATTTAATTTCATCTATATAAAAAATACGGTTCTCATCAGACTCTTTATAGTCAATTCCATCTGCCCGTCCTTCTAATGCCAGATTATATCCTTCTTCTTCCCATTCCATCTTTAATGGTACTTCGCTTTGATAGGTCGCCTTTTGTTCTCTTTGTATCTTCCGGTGCAATCTTCCCCCTTCAAGCATTGCTTCCGGATTTGCACTTACAGAAGATCCTGTTGTAATATCGCCTGTTCTTAATAAAAATTCTACCAGATGTCGAACCGAAGTTTTGACAACTCCCTTCTGATAAGACAACATAATACCGTCCTCCTTTTTTTCTGATGCCCGCTAATACTTTTTTGTCATTCTTTCTTATTTGATAAAATTTCTTTTATTATTTGGAATAATATTTTTTACATTTGTATCTATTTGTCTTTCAAATGAAATACTGTCGTAATTTTTCTTTTTATCTTTATTTTCTCAGATTCATTTTCTTATTATTTACTTTTTTATCTGCTTTCTTATAAACAGGTCTCTAAGATATCTATATAAAAGAAAATGCCCACAATGAGGGGCAAAACTCATTGTGGGCATTCTCTGTATAATACTAACCTTTAACTTAGGGGATTACTTTAATTATAATACAATACTTCTCTAAAAATTTCATGCCTTTGTAGAGGAATTTTTTGTTCAATTTCAAAGAAATTATTGATATTCATATTAATACAACAACATTCTTTCATTTGAAACGAAAAATTGCCTTTTTTTACTTATATACTTCCAATATCTTCTCATAAGAGTAAATATGGAAAGAATTCCTCTAGAGCGTGTCTGAAAAATGCTTTCTGCAAGATGTACATCACAATTTGCGGGAG
>CAVCBH010000136.1:0-4770 GCA_963600375.1 bacterium
CCGTAAATTGAGGTGTGCAGATTGCAGGAATGATTTTTCAGACACGCTCTAGAACTTCAACAAGATCATATTCCACAGCGGCGTTGTGATTAGGGAAGCTGCCGTAGAAAATACAACCAGTTTTACGGAAAATTCCTCTTCGCAGTCGTATTGGGAAGCAAGAATCGTTGTTGTAGCTCCGGCAGGCATTGCTGCGAGGATAACGCTGACTCCCATTACGAGGCTGTCGATGTGGAGTAACCAGCATGGAATAAATACGCAAAATGGAATGGCGAGCAAACGAATAAATGTATAAAAAAGTACATCCTTATCAATAATTGTCTTCGGATCCGCATCTGCAAGAATCATTCCGATTACCAACATGGACATTGCTGTATTACAGTCACTTACTGACGTAATTGTTTCTTCTATAAAATGCGGTGGTCTCCAGCCGGTGAGCATGAGAACAATACCTATTTCACAGGCAATGATACATGGATGACTAAAGATTTTTTTGAGCATTTCCTTTTTTGTTGGTGCTTCTGTGAATACGGAAACGCCTTCTGACCACATCATGATTCGCTGTGGAATAAGGTAAATAGACGCTAATGTCAGTCCCATCATTCCAAAAACGCCCTGTGCGATCGGATTTCCTAAAAATCCTGCATTAGAACAGATCGTTGCGTAACGCAGACATTTCTTTCTTTTTACGGAACATTTATTATATAGTACAGCTCCTAAAATGACACAGAAAACCTGAATCAAAATAGAAATAATCAGGATTACCATGAAATCCTGTGCAATCTTCGATGAGAACTTTATCATAAAGGAATAGATGATATTACACGGTAAAATAAGATTAATAACAAGATTGGTCATACCCTTCTGTGCTTCTTTTCCTATAACTCTCACTTTTTTTAAAATCAGCCCTATGATAATGAGGGCAAACATCATAAATTGTAAGTTTATTAGTTCTTTCACTTTAGCACATCTCCGTTTCACAAATTGTTTTTGATTTTTCAAACACGCTCTATGCTAATAACGCTTTATCACTGGAAAATTCTTCTCCTGCAACAACTTCAAATTTATGAAGCAGGTCTTCTACTGTCAGTTTCTTTTTCTCCTCACCGGCAATATTAAGTACGATTTTTCCTTCATGCATCATAATAAGTCGATTGCCGTGTGCGATGGCATCTTTCATATTATGTGTAACCATCATGGCTGTCAGATTATTTTCACGAATGATACGGTCAGAGATTTCTAATACTTTCTGTGCTGTTTTTGGGTCAAGGGCTGCTGTATGTTCATCAAGAAGTAAAAGTTTTGGCTTCTGAAGGGTTGCCATCAGAAGAGTAAGAGCCTGTCTTTGTCCACCGGAAAGGAGTCCAACTTTCGCCTCCATACGATCTTCAAGACCTAAATCCAACATTTTTAAAAGTTCTTTATATTTTTCTTTTTCTGCTCTGTTAATTCCCCAGCGAAGACCACGACCTTTTCCACGGCGGGAGGCAAGGGCAAGATTCTCCTGAATCTCCATTGTTGCTGCTGTACCTGTCATCGGGTCCTGGAAAACACGTCCAAGATATTTTGCTCTCTTAAATTCCGGAATACCGGTAACGTTGATTCCATCAATTGTAATGCTTCCGTTATCAACTGGCCAAACACCTGCGATTGCATTCAGTGTTGTAGACTTTCCAGCTCCATTTCCACCGATAATTGTAACAAAATCACCATCATCAAGGTGAAGATCTACTCCATTTAACGCTTTCTTTTCATGAATCGTTCCCGGATTAAATGTCTTTTTAATATTCACAAGATCTAACATTCTAGTTCGCTCCTTTCTTTGCAGCTTTTGCAAAAGAATTCTTTGACTTTGCTCTAAGATATGGAACAGCAAGGAAAATAGCTACGATAATCGCAGTAAACAACTTCAGGTCATTTGTCGGCATCTTAAGCCAGAGTACAATTCCAACAACGATATAATAAATAATTCCACCGATTACTACAAAAATCAATCTTCCCATAAAATTCAGATATTTTGCCAGAAGTGCTTCACCAAAAACTTCACCGATAATTACGGCTGCAAGACCAATAACGATAGCACCACGACCCATATTGATGTCCGCAAATCCCTGATACTGTGCAATAAGGCCACCTGAAAGAGCAACCAGTCCATTTGAAAGAGAAAGTGCAAGAATCTTCATGAAATCTACATTGATTCCCTGTGCCTTTGCCATGTTTGGATTACATCCTGTCGCACGAAGCGCACATCCCTGTTCTGTTCCGAAATACCAGTATAAAATGCAGATAATAATAAATGCAAAAATGACACTGACAAGGATAGACTCCTGCACATTTCTCAAAGAAACAAGCAGATTATATTTATCTACGCTCAATGCCTGGTTTGCCATACCCATAATATTTAAGTTGATAGAATACAGGGCAATCTGACTTAAAATACCTGCCAAAATGTCCGGGATTCCCAACACAGTATGTAAAAATCCTGTCACAAAACCTGCCGCCAGTCCTGCTACAAATGCTGCAAGAAGTGCTGTTGACACTGACCATCCATTGATGACAAGCATTACCGTAACCGCTCCACCTGTCGCAAAAGAACCATCTACTGTCAAATCTGCAAAATTCAATATACGGAATGTCAAATACACTCCCAATGCCATAATTCCCCAAATAACACCCTGCGCGATATTTCCCGGCAAGGCACCGATCAGTGTCGGCACACTTAAAGAAGCAAAATACGCTGCCATATTCCTAATTCCTCCTGATTTCTAACAGTAACTTAGGGTGTCGCGAATATCACGACACCCCCCTGTTACTATGCCTTAATAATTATTTTACATTATAATTTATATCATAACTCAAAAACTTTACTATACGATTGCTATACAGTACTATATACCATTTCTTGCTTAAAGCTTTACGTATAATCGCTATACATATCTAACTTTCAAGCCCCTACTGCGCAATTGCTGTATATCCATCTGGAACCTTAATTCCAAGTTCGTTACAGATTTCTTCGTTATATTCCTTTGTTACCTTTGGTGCGGACTGAACTTCCATAGTAGTAATATCTGTACCCTTTGTAAGAATTTCTGCTGCCATCTTACCTGTCTCATATCCAAGATCATAGTAACTGATAGATAAAGTAGCTACTCCACAACCAGAACAGATTCCCTCTTCACCTGCAATGATAGGTTTCTTTGCTGGAACTGCGATATTCTTAATAATTCCTGTACAAGATGCTGCTGTGTTATCTGTAGGGATGTAAAGTACATCACTTCCGGAACATGCAGAAGTTGTTACAGAAGCTACATCGTTAGAATCTGAGAAGCTGTACTCTGTACATTTATATCCGTATTTATCAAGGTATCCTTCAATCTTTTTAGCCTGGTATACGGAGTTAGGCTCTGCAGAACAGTAGAGAATACCTACATTCTTAGCATCTGGGAACATCTCATGAAGTAAATCAGCCTGCTGATCTAATGGTGCAAGGTCAGATGTACCGGAAATATTTCTTCCTGTTGTTCCTGTCCAGTCACTAAGGTCTAATGCTGTCGCATAATCTGTTACAGCAGTTCCGAGAATTGGAATTGTATCTGTAGCTGCTGCCGCTGCCTGAAGAGAAGCTGTTGCATTTGCAAGAATCAGGTCATAGCCCCGTGATACAAAGTTGTTTGCAATTGTTGTACACATTGCAGAATCACCTGCTGCGTTCTGCTCATCAAACTTCACTTTATCTTCACCAAGTTCATCAACTAAAGCTTCTTTGAATCCCTTTGTTGCAGCATCAAGCGCTTTATGCTGTACTAACTGGCAAATACCAATATAATATTTATCCCCGGAAGCCTGAGACTGTGTAGACTGTACCTCACTTCCTGCTTCACTTCCACTCTTACTGTTTCCACAGGCACATAAACCTAATGCCATAACACCTGCCAGCATAACTGCAAGCATCTTATTCATACGTTTTCTCATCTTTTTTTCCTCCATTTACAGTTCTGCACTTTTAACATTAAAAGTGTTGAATTTATTATCTATTCTATTCCTTTTGTCTCCAAAATGCAAGAAAAAAATGAATTTATTTTTATTTTCTTTTTCATTTTAAGATGACCTGTGGGTAAACTTATGTTATGATAGTTTTTGGGAATATTACTTTTAATTATTTTATCGTTATTTATGGAGGGTATTTTTTTGAGTAATGTACATTGGAGGAACATTATGACAGAAAAACTGGAAAAAATGAAACAAGGCTATGCGAACTTGAGTGAGTGGTTAGAACAAATCATGGCCGCCATCGTCCTCATTGCCATTATAATCGCCATCTGCTCTTTATGGGTACCATTTAAGGAATTCCTGCAGACTCGCTCTGAATCGGGAACATTTCTTAAATATATGGCAAGTGTATTTGATATCGTTATCGGTATTGAGTTTTTTAAACTCTTATGCAAACCACGGAAAGATACGATGCTCGAAGTGTTGATGTTCGTAATCGCACGACATATGATCATTGAGGATACAACGGCTTTTGAGAATCTGCTTTCTATTGTTGCTATTTCCATTTTAATTATTGTTGACCGGTATTTCTTAAAGTCAAAAATCTTGAGAAGAAAAACAAAAACGAATTCTGATTTGCCGCAGGTAAAATAAACACTCCGAAAGAGAGCTGATCCTCTATATTTGTGGTCTGGGAGCAAGTGTTGGATGCGAGCGCAGAAGCAAACATTCAACACGCTGCGACGAAAATCACAAATATAGAGGATTGGATTCTCAGAC
>CAVCBH010000137.1:0-4611 GCA_963600375.1 bacterium
TTACACCTTTTTGCAAAGAGGTAAGAAAATTAGAAGAAGAGTTTAAAAACTGTCGGAAACTGCTTACAGCAGTCGGTGATGCAAACCGACAACATCTGCTTTGTGTCATGCTAAATTGTCCTGTTGAAGGTGCACGCGTGACAGAAATTACCGAGATGACCCATCTTTCGAGACCTGCGGTATCGCATCATATGCAGATATTGAAAGACGCTGGTATCGTGAAGTCACGTAAGGAAGGCACCTTTGTATATTACTATCTTGATCCGGATGATAATCAAATTACTATCTTGGCATCGCTTGTGGAACGCATGACAAAGATTATGACGCAGCTCCCCGACAGAAGTGAACAGTAGATTGGAGATGAATGCATGATTCTATATTTCTCAGCTACAGGTAACAGCAAGTATGTGGCTACTCGTATTGTCGAAGTTATTCATGATGAAATGCGGGAGATTACGGACTGCATCACCGATAGCAGTTTTTTATTTGAAGATGAGTGGATTGGAATTGTAACCCCAACTTATTTCTGGGGGCTGCCGAGTATAGTAAATGATTTTTTGAAGAAATCGGAGTTTCATACAGATTATCTGTATTTTGTGGCAACGTATGGCATTACACCGGGAGCAATCGGAGCATTAGCAAAAGAAGCTATCAGTAACCGCAAGGTAGATGCACTTTATTCTGTTCGTATGGTGGACACCTACACACCGATCTTTGATATTTCAACTCCAGAGAAACAGAACGTTTTTACGGCAAATACAGAGACAGAAATACAAACTGTCATTGGATCAATCAAAGAAAAACTCTGCAATAAGCAAATGATACATACCACACCAGCTTTTGTTGTAAAAGGAATCGCACAGCCAATTTACAATCGGAAGGCAAGGCGTACAAGCAGACTCTCAGTAGATGCAAATTGTATTGGCTGCGGATTGTGTGCAAAAAAGTGTCCGGTACAGGCAATTCAAATGAAGGAAGGAAAACCGGTCTGGGTGAAGGAAAAATGTGTGATGTGCCTGGGGTGCCTGCATCGATGTCCGAAATTTTCTATACAGTGTGGAAATAAGACAAGAAAACACGGACAGTATACAAATCCGAATGTGAAAACCTGAAGGGGTGGTAATGCGATGAATATAGCAGCGATAACAGGAGCATCCTCCGGCCTTGGAGTGAAGTTTCTGGATGCAATTATAAGAAAATATCCCAATCTCGATGCATATTGGATTATAGCCAGACGAATAGATAGACTGGAGGCACTGGCAAAGAAATATCCTTCAAAGAAAATTGTGCCGATAGAAGCAGATCTTTCCAATGAAACGTCATATGTAAAAATAAAAAACAAATTAAAGACAGAACAGCCAATGATTAAGATTTTTATCAATAATGCTGGGTATGAAAAATCCGGACCCTTTTCCTCTATGCATGAAAGAGATATTCTGAATATGATTTCCGTGAATATAAAGGGAATGACAATGATACAAAGAATTTGCCTTCCATATATGCAAGCAGGAAGTTTCGGCATTATTACCTGCTCTGTTTCAGCGTTTGCACCTGTTCCAAATCAGGCAATCTATGCTGCATCCAAGAAGTACGCCTATTATTTTGGTAAAGCATTGCGGGAAGAACTTTATAAGAAGGAAATCAATATACTGCTTTTGTGTCCCGGAAATATGGATACAGAGATGAATCCGAAAGGAAAAGGCAGACAAAGCCAGAAGATAAGCAGATTGCCATTTTTAGACATGGAAAAGTTGACAATCAAAGCATTAGAGCTTGCAGAAAAAGGCAGGGGTATTTATACACCGGGTTGGTTTTATAAAGGATATCAAGTGGTTTCAAAAATGTTGCCGTCTGCCTGGATGATAAAAATGACCGGATGGTTTTATTAAAGAATCATAACAAGTAAGCTCCCCATCACCGAAAAACCTTCAGTGGTGAGGAGCTTGATTTTTACCTATATTCCCTTATCCCTCGATATCCACACTGACGCCGGACTTGAATTCCACAGTGTACTTATCTTCGTATATGGTGATCTTCTTTAGCCAGCGGCGGGACAGATTCTCATCAAATTCTGTCAGTTCAGTGGACTGCTGTTTGATGAAATCCTGGAGCTCTGTGATGCGTTCAATCTGTTCATCACGGGCGGAGGTGTCGATGTTTGTCTTTTCTTTCTCTTCTCGGAGCTGGAAGATCTCATCAGCAATCTCATCGTAGTTTTGCCGCTTGCTAACCTTGTCCAGGAGCTCTTGCTGGAGCCTGAGCAGCTGCTCGTTGATGGACTGAACCTCACCTCTGGCAGAAAGGCGGATGACGTAAGCGATATTTGCTTGGAGTTGCTGTTGGTAGCTTTCTTTATGAGCGAGGAGTTTATTTATAGCCTTGAGGACAACTTGCTCTAATTCTTTTTCATTGACTGTCCGGGCGTGGCATTCTAATCCGGTAGAATCCAGCCTGCTGACACAGCGCCAGACGATGGATTTGCAGCCGCGATTGTTCCAGTGGATGCGCCGGAACATTTCTCCGCACTCGCCGCAATATACTAATTGTGCAAAGCAGTGACTGCAGCTGTAAGTTCGCTTCTTTCCTGAATTCCCTCTGACGGATCGTCGCCTTGCCATTTCATCCTGCACCCTTAGAAATATCTCCTTCGGTATGATCGCTTCGTGGTTTCCTTCCACATAGTACTGGGGCATGATGCCATTGTTCTTGACTCTGGTTTTATTTAGGAAATCCGTAGTATAGGTTTTCTGCAGGAGGGCATCGCCGATATACTTCTCATTGGTCAAAATCTGCTTGATGTTGCTGGTGTGCCATCTGAGGTTCCCGGCACCATTTCGAATACCGTCAGCTTCTAATCCCTTCTTGATCTTATCCATGCTGTAGCCTTCCAGGTATTCCCGGTAGATGCGCTTTACCACCTCGGCTTGCTCCGGATCAATGACCAGATTCCCATCTGCATCCTTGGTATAGCCTAAGAAGTGATTGTGGTTGACCTGCACTTTGCCTTGCTGGTAACGGTATTGGAGGCCCAGCTTTACGTTCTGACTAAGGGACTGGGATTCCTGCTGAGCAAGGGATGCCATGATGGTAAGAAGCACCTCGCCTTTAGCATCTAAGGTATTGATCCCTTCCTTTTCAAAGAAAACGGCTATGTTCTTATCCTTCAGCTTGCGGATGTATCTTAGGCAATCCAGGGTATTTCTTGCAAATCGGCTGATGGACTTGGTAATGATCATATCGATCTCGCCATCCATGCAGGCGTCGATCATCTTGTTGAATTCCGTTCTCTTTTTCGTATTGGTGCCGGAGATACCGTCATCGGCATAAATGCCTGCCATGATCCACTCTGGGTGATTTTCGATATAGGCGGTATAATGATCCACCTGAGTTTCATAACTGGTAGCCTGCTCATCGCTGTCAGTACTTACTCGGCAGTACGCCGCGACTCTGAGCTTTGGCTTTTCATCCTTCGGACGCTCGGTGCTACCCACCTGACGCCTTGCAGGAATCATCGTGATTTTTCCCATTATCTGACCTCACTTTCTATCAAACTATATAGGTATTCTGCCTGTTGGGCAGGCGTAACTCCCTGAATGGCAATACTCTCGATGAAGGTAAATCGGGTAGGAGCTTTCTTCACTTTAGGAGCTGGCACTCGCGATTGTAGAGAAAAAAAGAAGGCTGAATCAGAGGCATATTGGAGAAATGTTAATCGAAAAAACAGTGAACCTGAAATTGAGGAATACGATGAATCAAGTGGAAGTTCGTCAAGAAACCTTATATTAGGTTTATTTGCGGCAGGATACAGCATATATAAAATCGTAACATATTTTAAGAGAAGGAAATGAAACAGTTGGTTATAAATCTCTATATCTGAGAAATAGACCTGCTTTATTCTCCGAAATTAATCTATATCGTACCAATATATTTTGTTATAGTTTAATCATATTAGAAACACGAAGATGGTTGGGTTACGAAAATTAGTAACAAAAGAACAAACCGCAAATTAAAGAACGATTAGTTGGATGGAGATGATTAAATGAGTAGATATGTTATGTGCCCTACATGTGGTCGAAGAATGAGAAGAGTAAAGGATTTATTTGGATATTGGGATGGAGAAACTTATTGTTGTGATTATTGCGCTTGTGATGACGATGATGATTACGATGACGACGAAGAAGGGTTGGACGTTTATGATGCTGCTCTTATATGGGCATCTAATGGAAAAGATGAAGATTATATGTTTGGATACACAGAAGAAGAGTTAGAAGACGCACTTTGATTAAAATCATTTTTTTAGTTAGAAAAGGGGGTGGGAAAAATGACAAGAGATGAATTGAAAGAACAGATTGATGAGCTCATGAGACAATATGCGGCTGAAGAAATTGATGGAGATACTTATGCTCAAAGAATGATGGAATTAACCACATCTGCTCAACGTGGGAACGACGATGAGTAATAGAAAAGTCTATTCTTAAAAAAGCTCCCCATCACCGGATAGATTCCAGTGGTGAGGAGCTCATTTTATGTTCGATTCCCTTATCCCTCGATATCCACCATGAACCCGGACGATACAACCATTTATCTCGATTGAGATATCGGGAGTACTTT
>CAVCBH010000138.1:0-10158 GCA_963600375.1 bacterium
GTGAACTACAAAATGATCGTCTATAAACTATTATTACTGAGTGGATGCTGCACTAAACATTCTATGTACAATAATTAAACAACAAAAAAGGCATAGACTTTAAAAGCCTATGCCTTATCTGCTTTCTTATAATGCCGGCGATCGGAATCGAACCGATACGGGAGTATAAGTCCCGCAGGATTTTAAGTCCTGTGCGTCTGCCAGTTCCGCCACGCCGGCAAAAAAGTGTACAAAAAGTAACTTCTTACACCTGATATTACTCAAGTGAATGGGCGGAGGTGGATTCGAACCACCGAAGCAATTTGCAGCAGATTTACAGTCTGTCCCCTTTGGCCACTCGGGAATCCACCCATTCAAGTCGCATTATTGCGCCTGACAATACCGTATTATATACTATCTCTCCTTAAAAATCAAGAGGTTTTTTATTAAATTTTGATTTGTTTGCAGGACAGACGCACCCCAAAAGAGTCACAAATATAGGATGGCTTCTTCCTTCGGGTGCGTCTGTTTCGTCTCTTTTGCCTGCGGCAAATTTCTATTTTTCTACTGCTTTAAGGAGAATGGCTGATACCCTCGGCAATGTGATATCCAGCACTCCTGAAACAACCGGATGTGCCTTCCTGTCCATTGTGTAACCTTCCTCATTACTCATGATCACTTCTATCATATCCTCGGCATCCGTTACACCGATTTCCCAAACGGAAACTTTGACTCTTGCCTCGTCAAATCCTGCGTTGATTAAGACAACTATTTTCTCAGTGTCGGTGAATCGTCCGTAACCGATAACCTTGAAGCCGCCATAAAGGTATTTGAGGGAACCTTTCATTAAGGCATCTTCTGCCTTATGGATTGCAATGATATCTCTGTGGTACTGGATGAGCTGCTGGTCTTCTCTGCCCCATGGGTAAGTTCTTCGGTTATCCGGGTCGGTCCATCCGCACAGTCCAGCTTCGTCTCCGTAATAAATGGTTGGTGCGCCTGGCCAGGTCATCTGAATCATAACAGCAGCGCGCATGATTCCTTTGTTTACGTTCTGGTTGGCTGCTTCCGGTCCCTTACTTGCAGTACGTCCCACGGTCTGGTTCGTTCTTGTTAAGAAACGGGAATGATCGTGGTTGGAAAGCTCATTCATAGAAACCATAAGTGACGGATACTGGAATCTTGACATATGATATACCATTGCATCTACAAATGCCTGAGTATTACCAAGAAGATCGCTTCTTCGCTCATCGCTGTGCTTTTCCATTCCGGTTAAGAACCAGGTAACAGGTTCCATAAATGCGCTGTAATTCATGATAGTATCCCACTGATCGCCCATAAGCCAGGAACCGGCATCATCGTAATGTTCTGCCAGAATAATCGCTTCTGGATTGGCTTCTTTTACAACGATCCTGAAGTCTCTCCAGAACTGGTGGTTAAAGTCTTCGCTCTGTCCCAAATCTGCTGCTACATCAAGGCGCCAGCCATCTGCATTATACGGAGGAGAAACCCATTTTCTACCTACATTTAAAATATAGTCATAAAGCTGTCTGGACTCTTCGTAGTTCAGTTTTGGCAGGGTCTTGTGTCCCCACCAGCCATCGTAGTCATCGTTATACGGCCACGCATTCTGGTTATAGAATTTGAAGAAATGACGATATGGGCTATTTGCATCAACGAATGCTCCTTTTTCATAGCCATATTGATTCTCATAAATACGTTCTGCATCCATCCATTTATTGAAAGAACCGCAATGATTAAATACACCGTCAAGAATGACGCGCATTCCTTTTTTATGCACTTCTTCTACAAAATAAATGAAAAACTCGTTACTTGCTTCCAGATTGCGCTTATCTGTGACACGGGAAATATATTTGCTGGCGTTCATGTTATTATTTTCCCAGTCTGGAAGAATATTTCCTTCATCCACAACTATTTTTCCATAGTGTGGGTCAATATAATCGTAATCCTGACTGTCATATTTATGGTTAGAAGGCGATACAAAAATCGGATTTAGATAAATGACATCGACTCCCAACTCTTTTAAATAGTCAAGGTGGTCAAGAACACCCTGTAAATCTCCACCATAGAAATTCCGTACATCCATCTCTTCCGGATAACTATACCAGTCCTCTATCTTTTTTGATGGAGCGTTGATATAAATATATTCTCTGTTTAAAACATCGTTGGACGGATCACCATTGGCAAATCTATCTACATAGATCTGATAAAAAACAGCACCTTTTGCCCAGTCCGGTGTGGAAAATCCCGGTGTGACTTTGTAATTAAAGAAAGGCTCTAAGTCTCTTGTCGGACCTTTCTTATTGAAATAACAGCAGATGCCTCCAGAATGAATCTCAAAATAGTAATCCGCTATTTCTGTTCCCATAACGAAGCTGCTTTCATAAAAATCAAATCTCTCCGTTTTAGAAGCAATCTGCATCTCCTTTTTCTCACCATTTACCCACAGGAATACATACTCCGCATTCTCTCTTGCCGTACGAAAACGAACGGTAACTTCATCACCTGTTTTTGGCTCAATCGGATTCATATAGTTGCTGCTTCCATCAGTAAATAACGCCTGAAAATTCAATACTGGTTTCGTATGATAGCTGTGAAATTGCAGTTTCTCTGCTGCGGAAAGATTCCGTATTAGATTTTGAACCATCTCCATAATAACTACCCCTCTGCTGTTTGTTCTTTCATTTTGTCTACTTACACATTTACTTTCTATTTGCTGGCTCTACGTTGATTGATTTACCTTTAATCTTTACGTTTTTCATTGCTTCTAATACATCAGATGCAACTTCACGTGGTACTTCTACAAAAGTATATTTATCGTACAAGTCAATTGTTCCTACTAAATTACCTGAAATTCCAGATTCTCCGGCAATCGCACCTAAAATATTGCCAGGACGGATTCCCTGTTTCTTTCCGATATTGATGAACAGACGAACCATTCCTTCTTCTGCACCGGTATCACCAAAGTCTTCTTTACTTTCAGAGTCTTTGCCATCTGCTGTTCCAAGAATTTCTGCGAGGAAGGCTGCTGCTACGTCCATTGCAGTGTAGTCCTTTTCATTTACGAAATCTTCTACCATATCAATATATTTGTTTAAGTTCTGGTCTTCGATATAGTGGTCGATGCGGTCAAAGATTTTCTCCACTCTTGTCTCTGTTACATCGTTAAGAGATGGGATTGGCTGTGCTTTGATCTTTGCTTTACAGTAACGGCGGATATCTTTTAACTTGTAAACTTCTCTTCCTACAACGAAGCTGAATGCCATACCTGTTCTTCCGGCACGTCCGGTTCTTCCGATACGGTGTACATAATATTCCTCATCCTGTGGAAGATCGTAGTTAAATACGGCATCTACATCGTCTACGTCAATACCTCTGGCAGCTACGTCTGTTGCTACAAGGATATCTGTCTTGCCGCTTCTGAAACGGTGCATAACACGGTCACGCATTGTCTGCTTCATATCGCCGTGAAGTCCTTCTGCGAAATATCCTCTTCCCTTAAGGTCTGCAACTAATTCGTCTACACCCTTCTTTGTATTACAGAATACCACAGACAGCTTTGGATCATAAATATCAAGCAGTCTTGATAATACTTCACTCTTGTTCTTTGGACGAACTTCGTAATAGTACTGTGTGATATTTGGAACGGTAAGTTCCTTTCTGATTACTTTGATAATCTCCGGATCCTGCTGGTATGCTCTTGCAAGTTCCATGATTGGCTTTGGCATTGTTGCGGAGAAAAGCATGGTCTGTCTTTCTTCCGGCACACCATTTAAGATTGTCTCGATATCCTCACGGAATCCCATATCGAGCATCTCGTCTGCCTCGTCTAATACAACGGTATGAATATTGTCAAACTTTACTGTCTTTCTTCTCATGTGGTCCATCATACGTCCCGGTGTTCCGATGATAATCTGTACACCAGCCTTTAAGGAACGAATCTGTTTGGAAATCTCCTGACCACCATAAATTGGAAGAATCTTTACGGATGACATATATTTTGCAAGCTTACGAATCTCGTCTGCAACCTGAATAGCAAGCTCTCTTGTAGGGCAGAGAACGATTGCCTGTGGTTTCTTAAGCTTTGGATCAACCTTCTGTAAAATAGGAATACCGAACGCCGCAGTCTTACCTGTTCCTGTCTGCGCCTGTCCGATCACATCTTTCCCAGAAAGTTCTACCGGAATTGCCTTTGCCTGAATCGGTGACATTGCCTCAAATCCCATGTTGGCAACCGCTTTTAAAATCTCCGGTCTTATATCAAGTTCTGTAAATTTTACTGTCTCCATGTAATGTCTCTCTTTCTATATTAGGATGCAATAAGAATTTATATTTTTTGCTGTCTTATTCTATCTGGTGTGCTGTTTCATCGACTTTCAGTCAAATAACACAAAATGTTTTTCATCGACAGAGCAACTGAAAAAACAGACTAATCAGCCATCTGTCTCCCGAATCAAACTCAAATTAAATTTAAATTCTTTTTGTAAAACTGTATCTATAACTCTCTTGAATCTAAACCATAACTCTTATACATTTGAATCTGAATTATAAAAAATTTATAAACTTCCTATTGCAAAAAAAAAGCTCTATCATCCAACAGGAAATAGAGCTAAGTTAACGGCACTCTTGTCTTTAACTGTTATCTACATTTTCTTCTTGTTTATCATAACACAGGTAAAAATAGCCGTCAAATAGAAAATTACTGCCTTTTTCCCTCTAAAGTACAGCACTTTTCCAAATTTTCTTGTTAATGCGGTGTGTTTTCCCACATCTTAATATAAAGTTCTTCCTTTCTGTCATTCTTTATAGGAAATGTTTTTCGCATTTCTTTGATCTGATCTGGATCTATATCTCCAATGAGCAGACATTCTTCTTCCCGAAGTGTCGTTACTGCCTCCCCATTTGGTGAGTAAATAGCAGAATGTCCATTGTAATGCAGTCCGTCTCCATCTCCTGTCCGGTTTACACCAACCATAAATACCTGATTTTCAATCGCTCTTGCCTTCAGAAGTGTATCCCACTGGTCAATTCTTGACTTTGGCCAGTTCGCTATGACAAAAATAACTTCACTTTTTTCTGAGCTGATCTGGAAAATTTCCGGGAACCGCAGATCATAGCAGACAAAGGCTCCCAGCGTTGTTCCTTTCCATTCCACAGACTTTAACTTTCTGCCGCCCTGATAATAATCTCCTTCAAAACCATAAGAAAATGGATGAATCTTCGCATAGTTTAACTTTAATTCTCCATTCTCCACTATTCCAAGCCGATTGTAATAGTGATTCCAATCAGGATGTTCTTTCAGACGTTCCTCTGGCACTGGCTCTGTATACCCAAAAACGGTTAATATCTTATATTTTTTGCTCATTTTCTCAAAAAAATGAAGCTGCTTATCTGATTTTTCTCCGGTTTCTTCCACATTCATTGAAAAACCTGTCAGGGTCATTTCCGGAAAAACAAGACAGTTCACCTGATTTTCCTCGGCTTTCTTAAAAAATTCTTCTACTTTCTTCTTATTCTCTTCGATATTTTCCCAGCTTATGTCCATCTGGGCCATTCCAATTCGCATGGTAAATCCTCTTTTTCTTTCTTTTTTCTTTCTTTTTTCTTTGTTTTATATCAGCTTCAGTTACTCTGCTTCTAACTAAATTACATTATTTCTGATCAGCCTTCTGAATATGTTATTTGTATCTTCCATCTAATTCACACTATCTTCTAATCAGACTCTTAAACATGTCCTTTTCAATATTTACTACTTTTCTGTCCATTTACTCTTTTTTATTCAACCTTTTAAGCATGTCCTTGTCAGTATTTATCAAATTTTATCTATTTACTCTTTTTTACTCTTAAATTCTAAGTTATTCTCTCAAATTCTCTTATTCATATTTTTTCTCAAAAAGTCCTCTTGAAATCATGAACTTCTTGTGGTAATATTCATATTGATGATACATGGTTTTTAAAACTACATCATATAATATTTGTATGAATTTTAATTTTTAACAGGATATACAACCTTTCAAATCGTGTGAATGCAATGTTTTGAAAAGCTGCAATTCCATTCAGGATAACGAAAAATTATTTATAATTATCCATTTATGTATTCTCAGAATCTTTCTGTACTCTATTTTCAAAGAATATTCCAGGAATACATTCCAAGGACAGGAGGTTATTATTATGAACAAAACAAGTAAAAAATTTAAAGATCCCGGCAGCGCCATTACACATTTAATCGCTATGATCGGCGCAGTTATCTGTGCTTTTCCACTTATCGGCAAGGCAGTACACACGAATAATTCCATCGTAGTTTTTGCCATGAGCGTATTTATCAGCAGCATGATTCTTCTTTACGGAGCAAGCACCCTTTACCACTCTTTAGATATTTCAAAAAAGGTAAATCTTTTCTTCCGAAGAATTGATCATTCGATGATCTTCGTACTGATTGCCGGTTCCTACACACCGGTTTGCTTACTGGCACTCGATAGAAAGCAGGGTCTTCCACTGCTCATCCTTGTATGGACTACTGCAATCGTCGGCATCATTATAAAGATATTCTTTATTAACTGTCCACATTGGGTAAGTTCCATCATCTACATCGGAATGGGCTGGACTTGTGTCCTTGTTTTAAAACCGCTCCTTGCAAACCTTCCGGCCAGCGCTTTTGCATGGCTCCTTGCCGGAGGTATCATTTATACTGTCGGCGGCATTATCTACGGATTAAAACTTCCGATATTTGATAAGTTTCCAAAGGACTTTGGCAGTCACGAAATCTTTCATCTGTTTGTTATGGGTGGAAGTATCTGCCACTTTATCTTTATGTATGCTTATTTGATGTAAAAGTTGGTACTACTAACTTATAACATACTTTATACAATTAAATCAATAAAGATTTAGAAAAAGCCCGCTCCATTCACAGACACGCCCTAAAGCATCTTTAAAAAATGCTCTGGCGGCTATGAATAAGAGCGAGCTTCTTTTGTCTGGAAAGCTGCTTAATTGCATACTCTCTTTTCATCGCTTCCTGCTTCGTGTCATACTCCTCAAAATACACCAGTTCCACCGGACGGCGGGTCTTTGTATACTTGGCACCTTTCCCGCTGTTGTGCGCCTCCAGCCTTTTCTTAAGATTATTCGTCCAGCCAGTGTACAGAGTTTCATCACTGCATTTTACAATGTATGTATAGTTTCCCTGATGAACTCTCTTTTTGTTCTCTCCTGATTCTACCATTATCTTTCACGCTTACTTTTTATTATAGTTTTACTTCTGTCTCTTTTTTCGTTATCTTAGCTACTTTACTCTGTCTCTTACTCTGCCTGCCTCAGTTATTTGCCTTGTTTCCTATTCTGTTTATTACAGTTATTCTGCCTTGCTTCTCATTCTACTTATCTCAACTATTTTATCATTTTTGTGATTGAGTATAACATATTTTCTCTGATTTGTACTTTCTTTTTGGGAAGCCCAGTCCTGCCGGGCTCCCCTATTTTTATCAGCCGGAATAATCGGTAAATTATACGATATGCATAACAACATAAAATAAATCATAACGACATGTGCAAACTGTAAAAACAATATAAAACAAGAAGGATACGTGTTAGAGAATTCCGGCTGTATTTTTTATGAGACTCGCATTTACAAAGTCTATATTTTTATAACTATTTAGAAGATATTCCACTGTAAAATCTATTTTCTCCTGAATAGTTATTCATATTACTATATGCAAAAGAAAATCTGACGTTCCTTGTACTTGCAATATAAGATATTATTACTACTCTACATAAATCCGTGATTCGGATACATTTCTTCATAATCACAAATATAAGATCGTATTGTTGCTGTACGTAAATCCTCAATCTGGATTCACTTCTTACACCCGCAGATATTTTACCGGATTCACTGCCTTTCCTTTATATGTCATCTTAAAAAATACATTTGGTCCTTCTAAAACAAAGGATTTCGTAGGCTGTGCTACGGTTCCGATCACATCTCCTTCCTGAATGTCATCCCCGATTTCATAGTCCACATTTTCAAGCTGACCACAATATGCTCTATAATAATTTCCAAGTAAAATAGTCACCATTTTCCCGTAACGGTCTGTCTCTTCAATGTTGACAATCCGTCCATTTCCCGGAGAAACAACTTCCTCTCCTACCTTTGTTCCTACAATGATTCCATCATTGCAGGCATACTGATCAAGCGTTGTATAATACACCGTTGCATCCATACTGTAAGGAAGAATAATATTGCCCATTACCGGCCAGGTTAACTTTTTCTTTCCATTATAATTGTAGGAAGCATTGTTATTTTCTGTATCATCTCCTGCGTTATCCTCTGCATTTGCATTGTCTTTCTTGTTTGTATTATCTTTTATATCTGCACTGTCTTTCGTACTTGTTCCATCATTTACATTATCCATATCATTATTCGCTGTAAAATCTGTTGTGGAATCTGTTGCAGAATCCGTATCGTTACCAGACACCGGACCAATTACATCATTACTTTTTTCCTCTGTCTTTGTCTTGTTATCAGACTTGCCTCCATCGGCATTGCCCATTTTGATATTGTAGGCAGTAAGCACTGATAAAATTAAAAAAGCTGCAATCACCAAACTTGAAATATATTTTTTTTGGAATAAGTTATTTGGTCTTTTCATTTCATCACCTCTGGGTATAGTCTTTACCAGAAAAATGAAATTTATACATAAATTTTGCTGCAAGTAAGGGGCGCACCCAAAACAGGCTTTTCTAAAACAGACACTCCTGGAAAAAACAGCTCTCAAAGAAAAAAGATTGCCTATATTTGTGGCCTTAGAGCGAGGATTGAATGCGAGCCGGGGAGGAGGCGAACATTCAATCCACAGTGACAGAGTCACAAATATAGGTAATCTTCTTTCTTTGAGAGCGTCTGGCTATTTAGTCAGACAAATCAAAATTCACAATCTTCGTTCCGGGATAGTAATACGATAATATCGTTGCCGCCGCAAGCTGTTTCTCCGCCAACGCATTTGCCCCATAAAGGCTCATTCCCATATCATGACCTTTTCCGACAGTGACCATGCGGAGCTTTCCGTTATAGTTTTCTAAGTAGAAGTTGATGGAATTCAGGGCAAAGATTTTCTTCCATTCTTCTCCTGTCCATTTATTATCTTTTGCCGTGATTTCCTGTACGAATCCATTCTCGGTATGTTTTGTGATTTTCAGGCTGCTTTTTAATATTTTTATATTCTGGCTTTTATCTGTTTTTGAGAGACTGCCGCTCTTGTCTGCTTTGATAAGTTTCTGCAACACTTCATCGTAAGGAATGATCTGCACATCCATATATTCTGGCGATTCTACATCCTGGCTGCTGTCTACGCTGATTAAATATGGTACGGCTACGGAATATATTTCTTCAGATGATACTGTCTTTCCGATGCTTACCTCATGATACAAGGCATCTGCGTATTTATTCTGGTAAGTAAGCACCTGCCCGAATGTAGCGTCAGAAACATCTTCCAGTCGTTTTTTTATTTCAAGATACGCTTTTCGCCCATTATTTTCTTCTAATTCTTTCATGGAAATGTAATCGAGGTTTAGATTTGCTTGCTTGATATTCTGGCATTTCTGGTTTATTATTTCTGTGTTTTGTACGCCTTTTACATTATCTGAATTTTGCGTACTTGTTATATCCACTACATTACTCGAATTTTGTGTACTTGCTACATTTGTTATGTTTCTTGTTTTTTGTGCAATTGTTATATCTGTTCCACTACCTGCTTTTTTACTATTACTTTCACCGGAAGCTGCCTTCACAAAATTTGTTCTGCAAACAATCATCCATGCTTTCAATGCTTCCTCCTCTTTTATGTAGGATAACTCGGAAGCAGCCATGCCGATGACAAATTGTTCCCCGTCCATTTTTTCTCCATTTTCCATCTCGACAGTGATTCCCATTTTTCTGTCCGCAACGCCCATATTGCCCGAGATGAGAATGGTTCCGATGGTTGGAATGAGAAGTGCACCGAAGAGGAAAAGGAGGTATAAAGCTAATTTTTTCATTGTATATTATATGCAAAAATTTTGATTCATATAACCAGAGCGTGTTTGAATATGATAGCAACAAAGCAAATGGATTTTAGAGCGTGTCTGAAAAATGCTTTCTGCAAGATGTGCATCACAATTTGCGGG
>CAVCBH010000139.1:0-14879 GCA_963600375.1 bacterium
CTTACCGCTCTCATTCAATCCTCGCTCTAAGGCCACAGATATAGGGTATCTTCTTTCTTTGGGAGCTGACTTTGGTAAAATTTGAATCCCTCCATTTTCGGCATGTTTGTATAGCAAATGTGCGTTACTGTGTAAAAATTCTTCAAACATCTCTATTTCTTCATCGGAATATCCTATTCTCTCTGTCCATTTATAATCCGGCCAAAAAACAGCCCAGGAAGAGAGCCGATATCCTATATTTGTGGCCTTAGAGCGAGGATTGGATGTGAGCGCGGGAGCGAACATTCAACCCGCAGTGATAGAGTCACAAATATAGGATATCGGCTCTCTTCATGGGCGTCTGTTATTTAATGAATTAAATAGCAACCCTAGAATGAGAATACGTTAAATTTCGAAGTCTTTGTCTTGAACTCCAATGTTTCTTTCTCGATTCTATAGGAATCTAAATAGCAATATGTTTCCCCTGCCTTAGATGCTATCTTATCGTGGAAACGCACATCACTGTCTACTTTGACTGTCATATTCCATGATGGTTCTACGATGCCTCGGCAGCTATAGAATACGTCAAAGATTACGGTTCCGATGTCTTCTCTAATGTCCTTAAAAGAAAATGATGGTTCTGCCATTCCTTCTAATCCGTTCATGCGACACATTCCGATGAAGTTTAAGATGTTTTTTTTGTTAGCTTCTGTGATTGGAATATATGTTTTTCCCATTTTGCTTTTACTCCTGTTTTTTTATATTTTTGTTATATATCTATTTATATTTTTTCACACTATTTTTGTTTTGTCCATATTAAATATATAATTACTGTAAATCTATACCTGTTCAGAATTAATTCTATAGATATTTAAATTAATTCACAAAGTACATTCTTAATACTTACTTTATAATGCTCTTTTTATCTTGTCTATATTGAAATTAGAACTTCTTTTTTCTTGGCACTATTTCCTTTTATAACCGAAAAAGGCTGCCCGCCCACGGGACTCTTTCCCTCCTGACCCTGTGTGGCTGAGGCGAAAGCCCGATTTATATGCGGACAACCTTTCTTATATACTTAAGTTGATTATAACTACTATAATTAACTATCCATGATGTGAGGGCTTATTACTTCAATAAACTTTCAACGATCTGTGGATGTGGACGTGGAATGATAGAAGTAGATGTTACTTCTCCACTGACTCCTAATTTTGCAAGACATGCATTAACTGCAGATCTTACGGAGGATACTTCTCCTGTGATTACTAAGTATCCCTTACCGCCTAAACCTCTGGCAATTCTTAAGTCAACGATGCTGACTTTGGAAGCCTTTACTGCTGTATCGGCTGCAATAATTGCTGTTAAAGCGGAAATTGTCTCAATTGCGCCAACTGCCTGGATCTGCTGAGTTGGAGTTACTCCAGCAATGGCTGGGAGAACTTCTTCACGAATATTGTCAAGGATATGTGTGTCGATTAAGTAAATTCCACTTACGAGCTCAGCTTTGCTCATAGCAGCTTTTACAGGACCTACATGTCCGCCAACAATAATTACATATTTACCAGGACAAATTGGTGTAGACAGTAATAATTCTACATTACCTGCTTTTACCATTTCATCTGCTGTCTGGATACCAACAGGAATGCTTTTAATTTCTACGAATCCAACTGCTTTTCTCACTGTGTAAACACCATCCTTTATTTTTCGATTGAGATACAACCGTCAGCGATTGCTTTGACTGTACCGCTGATACTAGCATGAATACAAGCACCTAATTTGCCTTCTGCAGGCTGAGCGATCACATCGCCTTTTGCTACGGTATCACCAACACTTACACATGGGACTGCAGGTGCACCGATATGCTGTCCTACAGGAATAGATACATGATCTATCTCTGTTGTTAATTCTGTCAGAGGAGCTGCAACGTTATATTTTGTCAGTCCCAGACGAGCGATTAACTTCTTGATAGGGAATCGTTTGTACTCTCTCATTGGATGTACTGATTCTGGCTGGTTATGCAATGTACTCTTAATACCCTGTTTTGCCATGATACCTTTCAGTTCATGATTTACCTTCCAAGGCTGGAGGTTCATGATACATGCATACTGGCAAAGACGGCATTCTGAACATAAGAATGCGATCATTGGTGTATCAGAACCATCGCATAAGCTTCCATAGCTTGCAAATCTGATAGTCTTGTTTGGCTCAATTCTATGTCCGATCAGATGACGAGGACATACTTCTGAACACATACTACAGTGACAACATGCAGCTTTTGCCATATGAAGCATCTTTGGTACTGGAAGTTTTACATCCTGAATTAATGGATGGTCTTCCGGTAACACGATTAAGCCTTTTGTCGTTTTTGTAATCTTAGAATCTAACGCAACATGTTTACCCATCATAGGACCACCGTTAATTACAACGTAAGGTCCGTCTACGGTAACTCCTCCAGCGAGGTCTAATGCTTCTTTTACTGTCATACCAAGTGGTAATTTTAAAGTAATGTGGTTCTTTACTTCACCAGCAAATGTTACATAAGAATCTGTAACTGGTTTGTCTTCAAAGTAAGCATTATAAATATTAAGCATGGTCTCTACATTGGAAACGATAACGCCACACTGTAGAGGAATTCCACCTTCTGGTACAATTCTTCCCGTAACTTCATATACTGTAATCTGTTCATCACCAGCTGGATAAAAGTTTGGAAGGAGATGAAGGCTGATGCCTTCATACTCTCCAAGAAGCTGGTTAAAGCTGTTAATTGCTGCTTCATAGTGGCCTTTTAAGGCAATGACACCCTTGTCTGCACCTACTGCTTCCATGCAGAGCTTTAATGCATCAAGAATCTTCTTTGTCTCAATGGCCATAAGCTGCTGATCGACTCTTAATAAAGGTTCGCATTCAGCACCATTAATGATGACATATTCAGCCTTAGCATTCATTTTTACATGAGTAGGAAAACCTGCACCACCGGCACCAACGATACCGGATTTTGCAATGATATCAATAAGGTTTTTTTCCATTTAACTCACCTCTTAATTATTTCATTCTGATATGGAGACCGTCCTGCATTACACATCTTCTCTTACGGCAGAATGATTTAGCAGATGTTAAACCTTCACCTGTAGGTCCGGCGATTGTGAATGTTGTATATCCCATTCCGCCAACGCCAATACCTGCATAAGATGGGCCATTCTTTACGAAAATTGTTGTTTCGATTGCTTTTGCCATCTTTGTAAGTTTATCTACATTCTTAGAATGCATCATAGCTGTATGTCTGTTACCATGTTCTACTTCTACAGCGAAGTCGATAGCTTCGTCAACGTTAGGAACACGAACGATAGGAAGGATAGGCATCATTAATTCGATCTGTACGAATGGATGATCCTTAGGAGCTTCCATGATGATACATTTAACTTCTGGACCAACCTTGATTCCAACTTTGTCAAGGATGTACTGTGCGCTCTTACCTACGAAGTTAACTGCTGGTTTCTTTCTGTCTTTTGTTACAAGATCAACCATCTTTTCGATGATTTCAGGATCTTTTACTTCGTATGCGCCATTATTCTTCATGTTGAAGATTAAGTAGTCAGCAATCTGATCTACAGCGATAACTTCTTTCTCTGCGATACATGGAAGATTGTTATCAAAAGAACATCCATTAACGATATCCTTAGCTGCTTTTTCGATATCTGCTGTTTCATCTACTACTACTGGAGGGTTACCAGCTCCAGCTCCGATAGCTTTCTTACCTGTTGACATAACTGCTTTAACGATTCCAGGACCACCTGTAGCAACAAGCATACGAACCTTTGGATGATTCATCATGATGTTTGTGTTTTCGATGGATGGCTCTTTTACAGTTACGATTAAGTTTCTAGGAGCACCCAGTTCTTCTAATTTAGCGTTCAGTTTTTTAATCAGCCAGATGGAAACGCCTTTTGAACGTGGATGTGGGCTGAATACTACAGTGTTTCCACCAGCAAGCATTGCGATGGAGTTACAGATAACTGTTTCTGTAGGGTTTGTTGTAGGAGCGATAGCACCGATTACACCGAATGGACAGTACTCAACTAATGTAAGTCCGTCATCACCTGTTAAAGCTTCTGTTGTTAAATCTTCGATACCAGGGGATTTAACTGCTGCTAAACGGTTTTTGATTACTTTATATTCGTAAGCACCCATTCCACTTTCTTCTACAGCAAGTTTGCTCATGTACTCAAGGTTCTCTTTTGTACATACAACTTCTCTGATACCTTCTACGTATCTCTGTCTGTCAGCCATAGAATGGTTCATATATTCTTTCTGGGCTTTTGCGGAAGCTTCAATTGCTTCGTCCATAGTATCAAAGATACCATATCCGTATTCGCTTTCGCCTGAGCCAGTCTCAACATCGTTTAAAACTTTTTTAACGACTTTTTCAATTAATTCAACATCGATATTCATTATGCTTTTCCTCCTTGCATTTTTTCTAATGCGTATGTCGCTACTGCCATATCCTGTTCAGCGGTTCCACCACTTACTCCGATGGCTCCGATAACCTTGCCATCTTTTTTAATTGGATATCCGCCGCCAAAACAAATAATTCTGCCATCACCAGAATTATGAAGACTCCACAGGCTGTCGCCTGGTTTTGTCACATCAGCAAGATCGCATGTTGGACATTTTAAAGCACAGGCAGTATATGCTTTGTCCTGAGACACTTTTGTACTGATTAACAGGGTTCCTTCCATACGCTGGAAATATAGTAAGTTACCACCTTCATCTACTGCGGAAAATGCGACTGGGACGCCAATCTCTTTTGCCTTTTCTTCTATGAATCCAGCCATCTTTTTCAAGGTTTCAATTGACATATCCATGCCTTCTTCTTCCTTTCCCATAGCTCCTAAGGTTTTCACTACCTGTCTTACTGTGTCTTTTAATTCTTCGATCTCCTGATCCTTTGCTCTTGCCTCTTCGAGACGAGCCATTGCAAAGCACGCATCTGATAAGCGATTGATATATTTGCGTAACTCCTCACGAACAGGAACCTGCTTTGCGAGTGCTGTAACTATTCTCTCTGCACGTCTTACAACGGTTCTTGCAACGTGTAAGGCTGCGGAGGAAGGATTAACTCCAGGTACTACGAATTCTCGCATCAGCCCGTTGACTTCGGTGGACTTGTCAATGATATTTTCGAGGTACTTGATATCAGCTTCCCCAATCTTATCTTTGAGCATTTCCATTCCTCTTGCATCACTGGCTAATTCAGCACCTGCCTGGAACATCCTCTTTTGAATATGATTAATATATTCTTTTATTTCCGGTGAGTTAGTCAGGGTACAGGCAACTCCCAGAGAAGAGATTGCTTCATCGACAGTTCCGTAAGCATCAACGTTTAAACTGTCTTTGTCAACTCTGGAACCACCATACAGACCCGTTGTTCCTTTATCACCTGTCTTTGTATAAATATTGGACATTATATTCACACCCTTAACACTGTGATATCTCTACGGTATCGACAATGCCGATAATCGCAGCATCTACTGGCAGGTCAGTCTTTTTACCATTTGACATACGTGCGGAACTTCCGCCTACGACAATTACGGTTTCACCATCGCCGGCTCCAACAGTATCAACAGCAATTTCTGTCTGTTTCTTTGATGTAAGATCCTGATTGATCTTCTCAACGATAAGAAACTTACTGCCAGTCAGACTTGGAGTCTTAATAGTGGAAACTACTGTACCAATCACTTTACCTAAATACATGTCTTCACCTACTTACTCTTTTACAATCGTAATTCCGCGATTTAAAGCTTCATCTTTTGCAAGACCGGTAACTAAGGCATCCTGTCTTACAACGATGGTCTTAAATCTCGCATTCTTTGCTATATCGACTCTGCCGATTACTTTTTTGTCTAACTTTACACTGCCTGCTGCTTCCACTTTTTTGACTGGCTGGCTTACTGACTGTACTGCCGGCTCCATCTTTGCGGAAACAATTCTGTCTTTCTTCGGTGCTGGCTTGCTGTTATCCAGTGCCGGAATAGACATCTTAGCAGAGAAAACTTCATTCACTTTACTGCACAGACTGTAATCTGTTGTCAGTGTGATTCCGTATGTGAGTAAATCTTCAAGATTACTTCTCATTTTGGCTTTATAAGCTTTTGTTACTTTAAAGCCCATCTGCTCTCTTACCTTATTATCCGGACAGCAGCCATCAATTGCTGCCACGATTGGCTTTCCAGTAGCCATCGCTCTCGAAATCATGTTGGTAAGAAGATTATCACTGATACAATTTGCAACCTTTGCGGCTGTATTAATTGTCAGAGACGGAATAATCACAAACTGACTGTCATCTACAATCTGTCTGCCGTTAACCGGAGCGCCCTCAACATAAATGGCATCCGGATCAATGTCACTCTTGATACGTTCTTCTGTAATCACCTCTCCTGCTGCCATTGACAGTACTGCTGTCAATGACCAGCCGTCCTTTTTCAGTTCATTTAAAGATGTGACTGCATCTTTGTAACCGATCAAGGCTCCGGAGAAAAGAACTGTGGCCTTCTTGCAAGCCTGTGCGTATCGTAAGATGACCTGATCTGAAATATATTCCACAATCGTTGCCATAAGCGCATCTTCAAATTCTTTTCTATTCATCATGCCACCTATTGCTTATTGCAGTTCATGGCAATTCCTAATGGAGTAACCAGTAAAGGTTCTTTCGGCTTAATCGTCTTAACCCCTGTTTCCTTCTCAAAAACACTTTCGAACTTCTTAAAGCTGCAGGCACCGCCTACTACATAAATAACGTCCACATCGTATCCTTCGATAAAACGGGCAACGATGGCTGCCATCTTCTCGATTACCGGTTTAACCACAGGAAATACCAGCATTTCCTGTTTCGGATCTTTCTTGATTCTCTCGGCCTCTTCAAAGGAGCATCCAAGACTTCCGGCCAGTACCAGAGTCATGTGTGTTCCACCTGTAGGCTCATCTGCGGTAAAGATAACCTCTCCGTCTTTGAGAATACTGATACCGGTTGTTCCACCACCGACATCCACTACTGCTCCGTCCGTAATACCAAGAACAGAAGCGGCTGCTGTAGGTTCGTCAATAACATTGACTACATCCAGTCCAACAGACTCGACTACGTTGGAAATTACCTTTACGTTTCCAGAAATAATTCCCGGTGGAATGGCTGTGGCAGCTTCATAAAACTCCACTCCCATCAGGTCTTCCAGCCTGGCTTTCATATTTCTGACCGCTCTGGATGCACCCATGAAATCCACAACGATTCCATCCCGTACAACCGTGGACGGATAGGAAGCCCCGGCAATTGGTGTGTTGTTGGAATCTACAACAGATACTACAATGTTGGCGGTTCCAAGATCGACACCCAATCTCAAATCCCCTTCATAGGGACGAAATTCTTCATTTTTGATAAGCTCCGAAAATCCAACTAAAACGTTATTGTAATCGTTCATGTGATCCCCTTATTCATTCTAATGTTCGAATACCGAATCATTATTGTCAGGATTGCATGTGTCTGTCTCGGTATCCACATGCATCCATTGCGCATATTTGTATGTACTAAATGTACGTTATTATTGATACTATAGCAGGAAAGGCAGATGCCCTTCCTGCCTGATTACTGATTTATAATCCAGAACCGATTATTCCGATTTATTTGTTGTCGTTATTATCGGTGTTCTTTTTTCTTCTGGATCTGCTTCTTCTATTATTTCCTGTTGAAGTCTTTCCCTTAGGAGTGTCTGCCTTTTTGTCAGCTTCCTTCTTCGGTTCAGTCTCTTCAGATTTTGCTTCCTCTGCTTCTGGTTTCTCTGCTGGAGCTTCTTCTGCTGGAGCTTCCGGTACAGGTTCTTCTGCCTTTGGCTCTTCTACAGGAGCTTCTTCTACAGAGGCTTCTTCCACAGGAGTATCCTCAGCAGGTTCTTCTGCTTTTGGTTCCTCTACAGGAGTTTCCTCTTTGACTTCTTCCGTTTCAGGTTCTTCTGATGTTGGCTCTTCTTCTTTAGGTTCTTCCACTACAGGCGGTTCAGGTGCTTCCTCGGTCACTGTCTCGGCCTTTGGTTCAGCTTTTGGTTTCCAGTTCTTTACAAGTACCGCTTTCTTTGTATCTCCTTTTGGACGATAACCTTCTGCAAGAGCGATTTCTCCTCCAACAGTTTCTCTGTTGTCTACGAGTAAGTCTCTCATGCCATCTGCCGGTCTTGCTTTCAGGAGAACACTCTTTGTTCCGCTTAATGAACCGTTTACCGCTTCTGCTGCCTTTTTACCTGCTGCGATTGCTGCTTTACATGCGCCGACGTTACCTTCTACCTTTACGGTACACATTCCGCCGCCCTTTGCATATTCATATCCAAGCAGTTTTACGTTCGCAGATTTTACTGCTGCATCTGCTGCTGCCACACAGGCAGCCAAACCAAAGGTTTCGATGAAACCAAGACATTTATTATTTGACACCTTCACACCTCCTCACATTTCAGAATTAATTGATTGTAAAGCCTTAATCCAGAACTTTGAATGGCATTTTCTTTACCAGTCTTGCCGCATTCGCGCCTATTTTCCGGAATAGCTCTGTCTGATATAACTTAATCTTAAAAAGAGGGGCCGCTCTATCCAGCTTCTCATGCTGAAGAACAACGCCTTCTTTGCTGATACCAACGCCCACCCCTAATCTTGAATTCAAGCTGGCATTATGTGCAAGTTCTAATACGGAACTGCAATACTCTGCCTGAACATCATAGGGGATGCCTTCCTCCTCAATTCCAAGAAGGACACTGATAAAATCAGCTTCAGAAAGGTTATCACAGTCATAAAAAACTTTCACTGAAGGTCTGTTATCAATTACTGTATTGCTTCCTGCCATAATTATCTCCTATACATCAGCACAAGACATCGCAAGTCCTGTTGCCACTGCATTACGAGGTCCTTCGCATCCGCGAATGTTTCCCCGACCAGCTACTATATTATATTGTGATAATGCATCAGTTACGAGAGTCGGCACCTCGAAGTCGAGTGCAGAACCACCTACTAACACTACAAATTCAATGTCTCGAACATTACCGGTAGGACTAACCTTCGCTAATGAACGAATCGCATTTGTTACGAATACCTTTTTCTTTGCATTGGTTCTTACCATCTTAATCTTTTCCATGGAGTCCTGTCCCTCAAGAGGAACTAACTCTCCATCATCTTTGACTAAGACAACCTTTGCGAATACATTCGGGTCTAATGGCTTTTCAAAGAACTGAACGGTTCCATCTTCATGACGAATATGGAAAAGACTTTCAACCTTTGCAAGAGAATACTTTTTAATATCTTCTGCTGTGTTGAAATCTTCAAGTCCAAGTTCGGACTGAATCAGTAAAGTTACCATGTTTCCGGCCCCCGCCAGATGCACGAGCTTTACATTACCGTTTTTGTCTTTAATTGAAGCATCAGTTGACCCTGCTCCCATATCTACTATGGCGAGTGGTACATTTGTACCCGGTGTAGTTAAAGCTCCTTTAATAGCCATATCTGCCTCAACACCGCCAACATATACAGGGATTTTTAACCGGTCTGTCAACTCTTCCGCAATCATCTTCATCTGAAGACGGTCTGCCTTAACCATTGCAGCAATTCCTACTGCACTCTCTAAAGAAAATTCATTTGCGAGACCACCTTTTACCTTCTGAGGGTTGTAGGTATCTACCGCAAGTAAATCCTGAATTTTAATATCTTTTGGATGTTGGTTTGTAAGATTTGACATAACCTGACGAACCTTTTCAAGCATACCACCTGCGTTTGTTCCAGGTTCACCTTTGATATCTTCGATAACCGGAATGCTGTTTACAGCTTCCATCATCTTCTCGGCTCCCTCTTCTACGCCAACGATCACTTTCTTCTTTTCGCCAATAATCTCAATAGAACCGGCAGGGATACGTCTTTCTTTTACGTCTCCTTCCGGTGTTTTAATGACAACAGCAGAACGATTACCAATTAATGCACGGGCAATTGGTACAACCTGTTTTGTATCTTCCGGTGACAGTTTAAATAATGTTGCGATACCATATGGGTTAGAGAGTACTTCTACTACTCCGCCAACAGGAGCAACTTCTACTGCACATAACATTCCGAGAGGTACTTTATCAATCATACCTACCTCATCTACAATAGGAATCTTCTTTTCAAGCCTGTTGTTAATCAAAACGCCATCATCGCGCTGGACAATGGCACCTGTAATGTTAAATATTTTATTATATCGGTTAATGAGCGCGGCGGCAGCTTCAAAGGAAACTTCTGCCGGAATAACCACGATCACATCTCCACCATCTGTCACAGTATCTAATCTGTCGATGCGCTGAGATATTCCAACACCAATCCCAACACCCCCTGGAGTATTGGGATTGTGTCCAATCATAGTAGATTCCGTGATAATAGTTTCGGTAATGGTCTCCATAGCGACATCACCGATAACGGGAGCGGCTTCATTGATACGAACTTCATCAAGATCACTGACTTCAAAGCCAACTTTATCAAGGGCATTCTTCAGTGACTGAAAAACTCCGTGTATGTTCTGTTTCGTTCCTTTGATTCCAGTAGTACCTGTAATACCACTCGAAAGGAATGTCACATTTTTACCATCGATTCTGGCAATCGCAGTTTCCGTTGTTGCATTGCCAATATCAACGCCCGCAACTAATTTCACTTCTCATACCTCCGTTGAAATCAATCAACTAATTATTTTTTTAAACGGTTACGTTTTTCGTAAATATCTGCAGCTTCTTTAACGAAGTTACCACTTACTGTAGCACCGTATTCGTTGATTAACTCATCACCGATTGCATATAATTCAGCTTTTGTTGAACGATATGGTCTAAGAGCGTTATAAATCTCAAGAAGTCTTGCATCAGGTACTGGGATTAATTCACCAGCTCTTCTTAAGTTTGTTGCGAAGAATCCACGTCCTGCAGATTCAGCAACCTGAGCCTGTAATTCCAGAGTCTCTTTTGTGATACGGAAATCTTTTGCATCTAACTTACCATCGATAACTCCCTGTAAAGTTAAATCATTTAAAGACTTTCCAGAAGCACTCTTGATTAATTCTGGTTTTTTCTCTCCCAGTGGGTAATCCTCAACCGTAACCTTGCTTTCACATTCGCAGGCTGCGGCAGAACCCTGCATGTTTTTCATAACTTCCTGCATAATCTGTCTTACTAATAATTCCTGATCCACGATTGACACCTCCGTCTATTTAAATACAACTTTAAGAGCTTTAGGAGCCTTATCTCTGTCTGCATGCTCTGTCTCTTTGATATGCAGTACAGCGGATAAAGCCTGGAATTTCGGTCTTGCCATCTGGTCATTCTTTACAGGTACCGGATTTGGTGATTCACCCTTAGCGTACTGAGCAGCGTTTTTACCGATTGCTCTGTATGTTTCAAGGTCGATCAGTGGGCACTGTGGGAATAACTCTAAGTTAGACAGCGGTGGAAGGTCTTTCTGATGGATTACAGTAGTACCTTTGGACTGAATTCCAATTCCGATGCCTGAACCTGATAATTCAGCAGCATCATGGGCGATGAAAGATACATCGGATGTTCTGTAAACTTTAACGATTCTACAAGAAACACCTTCTTCTTCCAGACCAGCCATAACCTCTTTTACAATATCTGCATGAGGGATACCTACGATATTTGTTGTCTGAGATTCTCCAAAAGCAGGAGCTAAACCTAAAACAACTTCGTTAGGATTTGTGCCTTTTTCTGCATCACCGATTTCAGTAATCTGCATTCCAGGGCACTCATAAGTCTCTCCCTCTACAGCAGAAGCTGCGGAAGTATCTGCAGTATTCATTTCTTTAAGAACTTCAGCGATAACACTTTTTAATAATTTTTCATCAATTGCCATTATGGTTCACCTTCCTTACTCGATTAAAGCTTAGCCGGATCTACTGCAGTACGGATATCAGAAATCTTCTCCCAAAGTTCTGGGCTGATCTGGTAACCTGTCATAGGTCCTTCATAGCAGTTAGGGCTGTTAACAGCAGAAATTACATGGAATTTATCATCAAGCATGGAAGCTGTATGTAAGTAGTCACCAACAACTTTAGCTTTCTGAATGTTGAAGATAGACTCGGCAACGTCTTCAAATCCACCCTTGTAAAGAGCTTTAACGAAGTCGATACCTGTAACTCCACGATCAAGCATATCTGTAGCAGCTTTAAGGTCAGCTACAACGTCACGGTCAGGCATATCCTGTGAACCACGAGCGTATGTGGCAGCTTCAACTTCTTCATCTGTAATTTCAGGTAAACCTAATTCACGGAACAGTGCCTGAATAGCTTTTGCAGCTTTGTTACGTGCTGCAACAACTTCTTCTTCTCTTGCAGGAAGAAGACCAGCATCGACTCTTAAGTCACGCTGAATTACGCACCAATCATCATAATCGTCTGCATCCCAGTTAGATCCTGCGAACATGTTATCATAGTTCGGTGTGGATGAATATCCGGAACAGATATAGTCAGTTCCTGGAATGAACTGTGGAATAGAACGAGCAACTCTACGAAGATCAGAGTGTGTGAATGACTGGTCATTAGAGGAAGCGTTCTCAAGGTCAAGCATAGCGGCAATTAAGTTCTCACATGCAACGGCGCGGATACCACCAGGTACAGCGGCAGGTACACCGATACAGGATACAGAACCATTCTGTGTTCCCTGAACACCAGCACCACGAGTAACACCGAGGCATCTAGCCTCAAGGTAAAGCATGGACTTTCCTTCTGCCATACCCATCTGAACCTCTGAACCAGTACCAGATGTAAATCTCATCTTAACACCACGAGATGCGTAGCAGGATGCTAAGAAAGCTTTGGACCAAGGAGTATCATCACCATCCATGAATACGTCTTCAGTTCCGTATACGGATACTGTCTCGGCGTAAGCGGTGTAACCTCTCATACCTAAGTCAAGCTCTGTAGCTTCTTCTACAGCACACTGTGTAAGGATACCAGGACGTCCAACGTTAGCACCTAACATAATAGCGATAGCATTAAATGGAGCGTAACGTACAATACCTACTGTTGTCTCCATCTCTGCAAATCCACGAACAGCAGCCTCTGCTGCATCTGCTGCGATCTGAACCATGTTATCCTTTACGTTTGTAACGTGGCACTGGTTAGCTGGTTTTAAACGACATCTCATCTTGGTAATACCCATCATAGCTTCAAGTACGCTGAGGTTACCAACGATTTCTACTAACTTAGCAGGTGTAACTGCTGTAGTATACTTTAAACACTCCTGTCTGTTAACATTAATGTCAACTAACATACGTGCAATCTCCAGAGAGTCTGTAGCCATTGCTTCTTCTGCAAAGTCAAGATTAATGGCATATCTTGCGATGAATGCGTCAAGCATGTCGAATTCATCTTTTGTTTTTCCATCCATTTCGACAACTTCGCCGTTGACGATCTTGATAGATGGAGTTGGGTCGAATGGGCTGTTCATGGCAATAAAGCCTACTTCTGGCCATTCCTTTGCATAACCATCCTGATTAACAGGTCTTTGATCTAAATATTCAAAACGTTTACTTCTCACGGTCTCAACACCTCTCAAATTCCAATTAGACTATCTTTTACCTTCAATATATATATTCAAAATAAAAGTATTACAATATCCATCTGCAGGCTCTCACCCCCGCTTTGTGGATATCTCTTACTTTATCCCTTATATGGCTCTCACCCCATATAAAGAACTTTAAAAATCAGATTGTTAATCTTAGATATATGGAACTGTACTGGATTCCAGTGGCTCGTTTGGCTCTAAAGCTTTAAGTAACTGCTTACCAACTTCTCTTGCACCAATGATAGCCTGTCTAACTGCTCCTGAATCTCCTGTGAAGAAGAAGTTAACCTCGTTAGAGTAGGATGTTCCACCATTACCAGGTGTAGCAATAGCGATAGGATCGATTGTAGCTGTCTTGGAAGCTGTATCGGCTAATACGATACCAATACCTGAAGGAGCTCCTACAGTGATACCAAATGCTTTACCTACAACTGCGCCAAATGCTTTCTCTAAGCAGTAAGAAGCACGTGCTGTGTACTGGAACTCAAGATGTCCAGCGGAGTTTCCGTATACATCACCAAAGTGTTTTCCAACGAAGCTTAATGCAACTTCTACAGCTCTTCTAGCATCTGAAACGTCTTCTGCACCGAATACGATCAGACATCCATGTCCAGCACCGCCTTCTGTATCACGAGGGCACTCGATTAAGCAAACTTCTGTGTTTGTAGCTTTAACAGCTTCATCTGCTGCGAAAATCTGAGGACCTGCACCAGTACGGTCTGCGATGATACCGATTGAACGATACTTAGGATCGATCTTTAATAATTCATGAACACTATAGTCAAGGTTAGCGATTACTAAACCGATTGTATGTCCCATAGCTGTTCCAACATACTCTGTTAAACCGCAAAGGTCTTCGTTGATTCCCTGAGGAGCTTCGCAAGCCATGCTCTGAGCAGGAGCTTCTGTGCCACCCATCTTTTTCATAACTTCGTCCATGATTTTAGCCATCATTTCATCTTTCATTGAATTATACCTCCATTAATAATTGATCAGACAAGGACTAACTCTATTGTGGTAAGATCTTTTCTACGTCTGTATGTGGTCTTGGGATTACATGGCTGGAAACTACTGTACCAACTTTATCAGCAGCAACTGTACCTGCGTCTACAGATGCCTTAACAGCTCCTACGTCACCTCTTACCATAACTGTAACTAAACCGGAACCGATCTTTTCGTATCCTACTAATGTTACGTTCGCTGATTTAACCATGGCATCGGCTGCTTCAATTGCGCCAACTAAACCTTTGGTTTCAATCATTCCTAAAGCTTCTTTCTGCATAATTG
>CAVCBH010000140.1:0-12345 GCA_963600375.1 bacterium
AAATACGTATACTAATGAAAAAGTAGAAGTATTGAAGGAGCTGTTATGGAGAAAAATATCATTTATTTAAAAGCAGAACAAAGCTCTTATATAAATCATCGGACGATTCATATTGGAGATATTGCATCGGTTTTTTGTGAGAATAAAGGGATAGAAAAGCAGATCAGAAATATTGTGTTATATGAATTTGAGGAAGACAAAGAAAAAGAAGGAAGAGTCTTTCTCTCTATTTTATTGTTGATTGAAAAGATTTCTGAGCAGATTCTACATGGGGAGGTGAGAAACGTTGGAGAAATGGACATAGTCGTTTATTATAGATCTAAGGAGATAAAAAGTAAAAAATGGATACAGACGGCCAAGATTTTATTTATTTGTATGACCTGCTTTTTTGGAGCAGGAATTACTGTGATGGGATACAATAATGATGTGGATATGTCTAAAGTATTTGAGCAATTATATCAGACTTTTCTTGGATACAAACCGAAAGGCCCCACCTTTGTAGAACTTTTTTATTCCATAGGACTGGCTCTGGGAATTTTTCTGTTTTTTAATCATGTTCCAGGGAAAAAAGTGACAAATGAACCAACACCGATTCAGGTTCAGATGCGTTTATATGAACAGGATGTAAATCGGACTTTTTTGCTGGGCGCATCGCGTAAGGGTGAAGAGTTAGATGTAGATGGCGGAGGAAACAGTGATAGAGATAGTAAATAAAATCATTTTAGGATGGGTTGCATTTGGAGCAGGATTTGCAGTAGCAGCAGGTTTTATTGCTTTTATAAGTCTGATTGGAATTGTGACAAGATTGGCAGGAATCACAAAAACGGCAAATGCCATTCCAACCTATGAAAACAGCATGGCTATTGGGCTGATTTTGTTTAACCTGCTATCCTTATATGCCCCTCGTTTTTCATGGATTTCTCCCAAAATTGGAACAATCATTATTCATATAGGAAGTCTGCTGACAGGAATTTTTTCTGGTTGTCTTGCAGGAGCTTTGGCAGAAGTTGTAAATATCATTCCGATTTTTTCAAGAAGAGTAAAATTAAGAAAAGGATTTCCGTATATGGTGAAAGCAGCGGCAGTGGGAAAATGTATAGGGTGTTTGATACAATTTTATAGATTCTGATTTTGCGGAGCAAAACAGACGCCGAGGAGAAGAGAGATAGTCGGATTGCTAGAGCGTGTCTGAAAAATCATTCCTGCAATCTGCACACCTCAATTTACGGTATATTTTGCCTTCATTCGGTTGCCGTAGCCCGCTACGCCGCCCTCATTCAGGCGAAATCTCCCACAAATTGTGATGCACATCTTGCAGAAAGCATTTTTTAGACACGCTCTAGAAGAATTATTGAGAAGAACCCCCTAAAAAATTTATTGATTTTGTTCCGTTGTGCTGAACGCTCCATTTTGCCCAGTAAAGCAGAAACTTCGCAAAAACGAATGCGAAGTTTCTATGGTCAAAATTCCGCAGCACAAAGTCACAAAATTCAATAAATTTTTTAGGGATTCTTTTTCGTATTTTTTGAGCAATCCGACAAAAATATTTACAGCGGCTCTCTTTGGAAGAGTCTTCCTTGCCTGCGGCAAATCAGAATCTGCATATTTTTTTGGATTTTGTACATACTTTTTTGTAATATCAGAGTTTTCAGGAGGATCAGATATATGAAAAAGGAATTAACAAATCAGGAGTATGCAAAGAAAGTAAAAGAGCTGACGCCAAAGTTCAGTTCGTTTTCAAACTGCTGGCATGCATTTGTATCGGGGGGATTAATCTGTGTTTTAGGAGAAATAATACGTCAGATTGCATATAACAGAATGGGTGTGAGCGAAGAAAATTCATATATTGTAGTAAGCATTTGCCTTGTGCTGCTTAGTGTTATATTAACTGGTTTTCAGCTTTATGAACCATTGGCAAAGTGGTGTGGAGCTGGGACACTTGTTCCAATTACTGGATTTGCAAATTCAGTTGCATCCCCGGCAATCGAATATCAAAAGGAAGGGCAAGTCTTTGGAATTGGAGTGAAGATTTTTACCATAGCAGGTCCAGTTATTTTATATGGAGTATTCACTAGCTGGATAGTTGGTGTTATCTATTGGTTATTCTTTTAGTAAAATAAAATTCAAAAATAAATGTAAAAAAAATACAAAAACAATAAAAATATCTTGCAAAGTAATTCACAGTAAGATATAATATGGATATCTGGAGAGGCACATAATAAAAAGATAAGGTGTGCTATAATGAATGAAAACAAAAAGAAATCAGGTGAATCTGAAAAGAACAGGTTTAACAATGTTGATAAGTTGAATGTGAAGTGGACAGTGAAAGATAGTATTTTCTGCAACTTATTTGAGGATAAGAAATACGCTTTGCAATTATATAAGACACTTCATCCAGAAGATACAGATGTAACAATAAGCGATATAGAGAACGTAACGATAAAGAATATATTTACAGACCAGGAGTATAATGATTTTGGAATGACCGTTCGAGGAAAGTTGCTTGTTATGCTGGAGGCGCAGTCAAGTTGGACTTATAATATTATTATAAGAGTGGTGCTTTATCTTGCACATACTTGGAATGAATATATAGAAGAAACAGAGCAGAACAGGTATGGAAGTAAGAAACTAGAATTACCGAAACCAGAATTTTATGTTGTATATACTGGAGACAGGAAGAAAAAAGAAGAGTGTATAAGGCTATCAGAGCAGTTTTTTGAAGGAGATAGTCGTTTTCTTGAAGTTAATGTGAAAGTACTTTATGGAGAAGATAAAGAAGATATTATTAGCCAATACGTTAATTTTACTCGGGTTTATAGTGAACAGATTAAGATATGGGGAAGGACACGTCAGGCAATATTAGAAACAATACGAATCTGTCGGGATAAAGATTTTTTAAAAGAATATCTTGATAGTAAAGAGAAGGAGGTTATTAATATTATGATGGCTTTATTTGATCAGGAAAGAGCAATGCAGTTATATCTTAGGGATTTGTTAAAAGATAAGGAAGAAGAAGCTACTGCAAGGGGATTAGAACAAGGACTAGAACAAGGATTAGAACAAGGATTAGAACAAGGATTAGAACGAGGGATAGAGCAGGGAGTTATGCAAACAGAAAAAAGACATATTTATGAAATGAAGAAGGAAGGGATTCCAATAGAAGTAATTGCACGAGTTATTGGCAAGCCAATAGAGGAAATACAGAGCATGGATTTGCAGGATAAATAATTTGGAGAATGAAATAATGGAAGATAGAATACAGTTAGAAAAAATTCTCTCTTATATAGAGAAACAGCAATACACTGAGAAAAAGGTTGCGTCTGAAGATAAGAAAAATCATAGAAAAAATGAAGAAATGTGGAAGGGAAAAGTGTGGAGCGGGTATGCTGAATTAAAAGATGCAGGTTTTAAAGAAGGAGAGAATCTTTTCCTGATAGCAGCCTATTTTGCAGGTAAACCAGATGAGACAGTAACACCGCTCTTAAGAAGGCTTCAGATGGTTATGAGGGACAGAGAAGACATAATAAGTGGAGGGATGCTCGCAGCATCGTATTATGGCGCAGAGGAACTTGCCATGCGTATGCCAGTTCTTGAAGATGGTGTAGGGAATTTGTATAAAGACAGAAAGTGCATAGAGGCTCTTACAGGAAGTATCATGATTGCAGATGGTGGACCAGCAGAGGTAGCAAAGGCAATACAGTGGTACATGTTCCTATTTAGAAATGGCTTTGATATAAATGGATGTCAGGCAGCCAGATTAATAGGGATATTAGCCGTGATTTCGTCATCACCGAATATGCTTGGGCAGGAACTGTTAAAAAGAGTGAATGAGAATATAGCAAGTAAAAATAGTAAAAAGGAAGAAAAGAATTTTCAGAAGATTTTTTGTGAAGAGACTTGTACTTATATTAAAGAATTACAACAAAAGGAACAGAATCGGATAAGAAAGCTTGACAGGACAAGTTATAAGATGCTTACAGGGGAGAAGAATGTCACAGCTGCGGATTATGTAGCAGAGGACACGATCAGCTTAAATGGAAGCAATCTTCTTACGGGTATGCAGCAGGAAGTAGACCTGGTGCTTGCGGCAATACATTTTGGATTATAATTCTAGACGGAAAGAGAGAATATACAATGAAAAAGAACTATAAGATGACAATCTGTTACGATGGAAGCCGATACTATGGATGGGAGCATCAGCCAGATAGAGATACGATACAGGGAAAGCTTGAGAATGTTCTTACAAGGATGTGTGGAGAGTTTATTGATGTTCTTGGTGCGGGAAGAACAGATGCAGGAGTACATGCCAGAGGAATGGTTGCAAATGCAGTTTTTGATGCTGCAGATAAAGAAAAGGGTGGGAGAGAGAGAACTCCTGATGAGATTCGAGACTATATGAATCGCTATCTTCCTGATGATATTGCGGTGAAAGAAGTGAGAGAAGCTTCTGAGCGTTTCCATGCCAGATATAAAGCAGTAGGAAAGCTATATCGTTATACTTGTTATGATGGATCAGTTAAGCCCGTTTTTCAGAGAAAGTATGTAACAGTATTAGAAAAGCGTCCGGATATAGAGAAGATGCAGCAGGCGGCAGCATATCTCGAGGGAAAGCACGATTACAAGAGCTTTTGTGGAAATCCGCGTATGAAAAAGTCTACTGTACGTGTTGTAGATAAGATTGAAATTACGCGAAAGGGAAGCTTTATTTATTTTGATTTCCACGGAACGGGCTTTTTACAGAATATGGTGCGAATACTTGTGGGAACACTTTTAGAAGTCGGTAAAGGGAAGATAAAACCAGAACAGGTGCCAGAGATTCTTGAATCAAAGAATCGTCAGATGGCAGGACCGACAGCACCGGCACAGGGATTATGTCTTATTAAAGTTGATTATTGATTTCATTATATAAAATAGTTAGACAGCCTCTAAAAACAGACGAATACGGAAAATAAAATATCCATATCTGTGACTTTAGTCGCGGCATGTTGAATGCTCGTTTCTGTGCCCACATCCAACATTTACTCCGAGACCACAAATATAGGACTTCTTCTCTTTTTGGGAGCGTCAACTATTTTATGATGAAATAATAATACATAAATTTGGAGAGATAAGAAAATACTATCTTCTATAAGGCGCTTATCATTATAAGAACTTAAAAAGTTTTAATAGCCTGCAATAGAAAGGTGGTATTTTTTATGCGGCAAATGAAAGGAAAGCAGAGTATTTTATTTCAAAATCCAGTAAAAATATTGAGTCATGCATGTGTAGGTGGAAAAAAAGAAGGCGAGGGACCGATTGGAAAATGTTTGGACCTTATCGTGGAAGATCCAATGTTTGGTAAAGAAAACTGGGAGGAGAGTGAGAGCAGCTTTTTAAAAACGGCAGGAGAAATCGCTCTGCGAAAGGGAAAAAGAAAAAAAGAGGAAGTGAGGATGGCCTTTTGTGGTGATCTATTAGGACAGCTTATCGCTTCTTCTTTTGGAATCGCAGAGCTTGATATTCCTTATTATGGAGTCTATGGGGCGTGTTCCAGTATAGGGGCTGCATTGTCAATTGGGGCGATCGCAGTAAATGGAGGCTTTGCGGATTTGGTGTTGTCTGGATGTTCGAGTCATTTTGCGAGTGTGGAGAAAGAGTTTCGGTTTCCTCTTGGCTATGGCAGCCAGCGTCCGTACAGTGCGACTTGGACGGTAACTGGAGCAGGAGCCTTTTTATTAAATGAGGATAAAGGCGATGTAAAGATTCGGGGAATTACCACAGGGAAGATTAAGGATTATGGCGTGCAGGATCCATTTAATATGGGGGCGTGTATGGCTCCGGCGGCCGCGGACACGATTTACCAGAGTTTAACGGATTTTGAGATGAAACCACAGGATTTTGATAAGATTATTACAGGAGATCTGGGGGCAGTTGGACAGAAATTATTATTTGAGCTTCTTGATGAGAATCAAAAGAATATTAAGAAAAATCATATGGATTGTGGAATGCAGATATTTGACAAAGAAAGTCAGGACACGCATGCGGGAGGAAGTGGATGTGCCTGCTCTGCATTAATGCTTTCCGCAGTGATACTGCCGAAACTTGCCAGAGGAGAGTGGAAGAGAGTGTTGTTTGTACCGACAGGAGCACTATTGTCGCAGGTGTCAGCGAATGAGGGAAGAACGATTCCGTCAATTGCACATGCAGTCTGGTTAGAATCCGGAAAGGAGTAAGGGAGTAGTATGATATATTTAAAAGCATTTGTTGTCGGAGGTCTCATTTGTACCTTAGTACAGATTTTCCTTGATAATACAAAGTTAATGCCAGGACGAGTAATGGTATTACTGGTAATTGCAGGAGTCATTCTTGGTGCAACAGGCTTATATGAACCTCTTATAAAATGGACAGGCTGCGGTGCAAGTGTTCCGTTGTCCGGATTTGGATATAATCTGTCAAAAGGAGTGATAGAAGCAGTGAAAGAAGAGGGGGCAATCGGATTATTTAAAGGTGGATTAAAGGCTGCCGCTGCCGGGACAAGTTCTGCACTTATCTTTTCTTATATAGCCTCACTTATTTTTCAGCCTAAAATGAAAAGATAACTATTTTACTAATTGATTAACTAACAGACACTCCGGAAGCGAGAAGATTTGAGAGAGGGGTGATATAAAAAGGCAGGGAAAGACAGTAAAAGTCAGAAATAAAAAATAACTATTTTAGTCGTTTTTTAAATTCCTGAATAGAGATTCCTTCTATTTTCTGAAATACTTTCTGAAGATAGCTGCTTTCGTTGAAACCGAGCATAAAGGCTACGTCAGAAGTATTGTGTGTGGTAAAGATAAAGTTAATCTTGACCATTTGAATTTTGCGCAGACGGATATATTCCATTGTGCTGATGCCAAACTGGTCACGAAAGATACGGCTTAAATATCCCTGGCTGATCATACTGCCTTCTGTAATCTGACCTAAGGAAATCTTTTCTTTGATATGATGCTCGATAAAGAGGAAAACACCCTCCAGGATACTATAACGCCGTATGCTCTTTTGCTGATAGATATAATCCATTATTTTAAAAAGCCAAATCTTCATGATCTCGCCATTAACAAGCCAGGTATCAGGTAAAGGAAATAAATCGGTGACGTCATTACGCTGGTCAGCATACTCAAGAGAATCTAAAAGCCCCTGTCCAATCTCGATAAAAGTCTTCTTTAAAGATTCAATGCTTGCATTCTGGCTGGAAAAAATCTCATTAATGATAGAAGAAAGTCCGGTATAGGTTTCTGAAAAGTTCTGAGAGTTAGCTAATTCCAAAGCCTGAGAAAGCTGAGGGCAGACACTTTTATAAACAGAAGGAGAAAAATTCTCCAGATAGGTACCTATATCAAGAAAAGATACCGGTTTAGAAAAGTATTTTTTTATATGTAGTTCCATCGCTTCTTTAGCAAAGTGAAAGTCGGAGTAGGCGGAGAGAAGACATATTTCCGTCTGAGGGGAGTCCTGTTTTATTATTTTGCCAGTTTCGATACCGGTCATGCCAGGCATAATGATGTCCATAAAAATAAGATGTACAGGATAGAGGCGGCAGATGGAAATCGCTTCAGCGCCATTTGCTGCTTCTCCGATAATCTGAAAATTTTTAAAGCGTGAAATCATGGCACGTAGTGCATTTCGCATTAATGTGTCATCATCTACAATTAATACATTGTACATTACATAATCCTTTCTTCATGAGATATTGGTAACTTGATTAGATCATGGATTTTAGAATTGTTTTGGTAACTCTCTTTAATTTCGTAATTATTGCCAAAAATACTGTAGAGTCTCTGGCGGATATTGCTGATAAGAGAGCGGAATGTATCATTATCCGGAAAGTTTTTAAAAGAAGAAGCAGGGTTTCTGTCTTCTTTGTCCGGGTTATAATCCGATACTATATCAATTGTGGTATATCCATTCTCACAGAAAATAGAAATGGCAATATTAAGATGTCCGGTATTTACTGTGATCAGTGAGGCTGCCCGGTTTAAAAATGGAAAAAGAATATGCGAAGGTATTCTGAGCATATCTATTTCTTTTTTTGTAGTAATAGAGTAGGTAAATGCGTCCTCGTATTTGATTTTCAGCATATTAAAATAGGATTCAATCTGCTTTAATTCCTCGGAGAGTAAGATATTATCTCCTGTAGTGCATAAACTGTATTTCAAATACTGAGCTAGAGCGACAGCCATCTGGTTTGTTTTTGGTGCATTTTCCAAGATGGAAAGGTTTGCAATGTCAGTAAGCAGGGACAAAATAAAATGAGGAGTTAATTTTGCCTGCATATAATTTAATTCTTTCGTCAGGGAAGAATTTTCATATTCTAATTCGTTAATCTTGGAAGTTAATTTTTGTTCCTGTATTTTATGAGAATCATATTGCTGCTGGCGAAGCATTTCATTTTCGGCAAGCTGGTTTACCATGAGATAAATGAGTTCAGCAATATCTGAAAATTTCTGGTATTCATAGGTTGGTAATTGCTCAAAATATTCATTAACCTGTGTCTGATCTTCCTCAAGATATTCTGGCTGAATAAGACCAGAGAAGCGTGGGATATCATCCGGGGCATCGTTACATCTTACCTGTCCGGCAAGAAAGCCGCCTAAGAACTTGCCGTGAACAATGATTGGAATGGCAACCTCCATCAATCCACAGGGACAAAAATAGATGCAGTATTTACGGGTGATAGCAGAACGGACAATGCCAAATGCATCAGAGAGATTGCACAATTTTCCATTATTTCCGCGCTCTCTGGTAAATTTGCAAAAAGGGGTAAATCCAGTCATACAAGTAAGTGGTTCTCCGCGAAAATCAGTAGTAACAAAACCGAGTCCGGTAACCTTTGAAATGATAGACTGCAGATTTTCTAAAGTTTCTTTACCAAATAATTCAAGGATACCAACATCTGTATCGAAATTTCCTCTATTTTGTTCGTCATTATTAGAAAATAAATCTTTTTCAGTGTACAATGTGCTCTCCCTTCTATAACAATTTCATAAAGTGCTGCCTTAAAAGATAATGCGGTATAGCACGGAACATTCCGTATTGGAGTGCAGTATTTTTATGGACTTGCTGTAAAACCCTCAAAAGGGTTGCCACAGTAAGAGGGTAGGATAAGGTCCTCCTGTGGCAGCCCCGGAAATTTTATGATGCAAAAGGCTTATAAATATTAAAAATCAATAAGTTTCTAAAATAATTTTTGAAATAAATTTCTATTCTCGTTTATTTACTCAGTTAGTGTCAATTAAAACTTAGAAATGCTGCTCAGTTCTGCTGATGATGTCATCCTGAACTTCTTTTGCAAGTTCAGTAAACATTGCACTATATCCAGCAACACGAACAACTAAATCTTTATAATTTTCTGGGTGTGCCTGTGCATCAAGAAGTGTTTCTTTGTCAACAACGTTGAACTGCACATGCATACCTTTCTTCTCGAAGTAGCTTCGGATTACAGCAGCAAAGTTCATAAGACCCTGATCTCCGGCAACTGCAGAAGGAAGGAACTTCTGGTTATAAAGAGTACCGTTAGAAGCAACTTCATGGTCAAGTTTTGCAACGGAAGCGGCAGCAGCTGTAGGCCCTTTCACGTCCTTACCAGCTCTTGGTGAACATCCATCAGCAAGAGGTTTCTTAGCAAGACGTCCATCAGGAAGTGCTCCAACATCTTTACCAAATAATACGTTAGCAGATACAGGATAAATACCAGCCTGGAACTGTCCGCCACGAGGATTTCTGTATTTTTCAACTTCGTAGCAGTACATCTGTGCACAACGTCTTGCAATCATATCAACTTCGTCAATATCATTACCGAAGCAGTCTGTAGCATCCATCATAGCACGAATGCGCTCATATTTTTCATTATTGCTTCTACAAGCAGGTGCTGCTGCAGAAGGTTTATTATTGAAATGGATACCTTCTTTACCAAGAATCTTACAAATCTGATCATATAAATCTTTTTCAATTTCTGTTTCTGTGGATGCAGCACAAGGAGCAACCTCACCATCAACAGGATAACCGAAGTTTGCATCCATAGCTTCTTTTAATTCAGCGAAAGTAATATCTTTGTCATCAAAAACATGTTTCTTGATTGCGTATACAGAATCACCACTGTCAGCAACACCGAATGCCTGAGGTCCGGTAAAGTTGTATTTAGCACCACCGGCACAGATATCTTTCGCCTGGGAGATACAGTCAGCAACAAAGCTTGACAGGAATGGAAGTTCTCCACGTTCCATATGTGCGTAATCTACACAGTTATCTGCTTCTGCTACATAGTATACGAAGTATTCAATCTGTTTCTGGAATGCCTGCATAAAGTCTTCTAAAGTCTTAAATGTATCAACTTCGCCTGTCTTAGGTCCGATCTGAAGGTCGCCGATTCTACCATTGTTGATAGTGATTTCAAGAATCTTAGCAACGTTTACGAAAGCAGCATCATGCCAGCCCTGTTCTTTTCCTGGTACGGATGGTTCTACACAGCCGATAAGACCGTAACCACGGGCATCATGAAGAGAAATTCCACGGTTTGTAAGTGCTGGGATAATAACTTCATCGTTATACATAGCAGGAAGACCATAACCAAGTCTTGCAAGCTCACATGCACGATAAAGGAATTCATCAGGTGTTCCCTGCCATACACGGATGGAGAAGGAAGGTGCGCTAAGACGAAGATGAGCAACGGTTTCCATCATCATGTAAGATAATTCATTTGTTGCATCCATACCATCTTCTGTCTGTCCACCGGCACCGATGTTCTGGAATACCTGGAATCCTGCGAATGCCTGAGCAGAAATCTGATCACGAACTTTATTAAGGTCATTTAATTTTACAAATACACAGTCTAATAATTCCTGAGCGAAATCTTTTGTGATAGCACCGCTTGCTAAATCTTTTTCAAGATATGGGTACATATACTGGTCGAAACGTCCTGGAGATTCAGAATGTCCACTGGACTCTACCTGAAGAATCATCTGTGTGATGATGAAAGACTGACAAGCTTCATAGAAGTTTGTAGCACCATTTGCAGGAACCTTTTCACAGTTTGCAGCAATCTGGAGTAATTCAGATTTTCTTGTTGGGTTTGTCTCAACAGCAGCCATTTCTTTTGCTTTGTCAGAGTAACGTTTTGCAAAGTTGATCGCAGCAGACAATACGGTGATAACAGCCTTACAGAACTGTGTTTTCTGAATGAATTCAGGGTCGTTGCAGTCGAAGCTTTCGAGTGCTTCTACAGCATCCTGAATGATTGCCTTGTAACCACGACGGACAGCTTTATCATAATCAATGATAATATGTCCAACACCACCAAAGAAGTAGTTACCTACAGTAAATACACCGTTAGCAATACATTCTTTTGTCTTTTCGGACATATAGCTGGAAGCAAGATCACTGATTGTCTTATCTTCCCAGTAAGGAAGAACTTTTCTTAAAGTGGCCTTATCTTCTTCTGAAATCTTGAATGGGTCAGCCATCCTGGTTTCGATTGTGTCGAACTCGTCCATAACCCATTTGTAAGAGTTTTCAGGGAAAAGCTGACAGGAACGAACTGCTTTTGTAAGGGTGCCAACTATAAGCTCATCGTCTCGAATTGTAACAGTAAGATTGTTTAAAATGTTCTCAAGAGCTTTAGCACGACGCATAATCATTGGAAGTCCTTCTGTTGCCTGATAGGACTCTGTGATAAGTACGGCACGTTCAGCCTCGATACATGGAACCGCATCAACGATCATACTTCTAAGACGTTCAACTCGATCTGTTGGTTTTGAAAAACCTTTTGCTAACATAAAATTCATCCTCCTTTAAATTTGATGTATTCTTATGGTTTTTTGTATCTATGTATCCATCGTGCGAAATACATAATATAATTATATTTTCAGATGAATAAAAATACCAATAAGGAACAAACCAAAAAAAGGATTTTCAAAACTAATTTAAGTTTAGCTTTTTCTGGGAAAAATAGAGTAGTAATAAAAGGTATAGTTTGTTGGAAAATGTGAATCACCATGGTGGGGCTGTTTTTTGCGATCAGACTAAATTACTGCACTATATTGAAGTGATTTGGAGTCTGGGATGGATGGAGCCTTTTTTTCTAATCCAACAAATTAGGTGAAAATTTGGGGAAGAAGACGGGAGAGATTGAATTTTCAGGAGATTAAATTATATGGAATTGGGATGGAAAACAATAATAAAAAAATGAATTTTCAAACATACGACAATTAAAGTTTAATTCTTGGCAATTTTACCCTGCTGCAGCCAAAGCCAGCTCCCAAAGAGAGCCAAAGCCCTATATTTGTGGCCTTAGAGCGTGTCTGAAAAATCATTCCTGCAATCTGCACA
>CAVCBH010000141.1:0-2306 GCA_963600375.1 bacterium
TTTACAGATAAGCTGGTTGTTCTTCCGTCCCATAACCGGGTGAAGGTGCTGTTTGAATGTCCAAACCACAGCGGCAGCATCAGCAGCATTTTGTCCATGATCTCTGATTATGGTGTGAATCTTACAGAGATTCATTCCCGCCCATTCTGGAAGGATAACAGTTGGAATTACAAGTTCTTTGTAGAAATGAATGCCAATATCGACACAAAGGAAATTCGTGCACTGCTCTACCAGCTTTCTCAGGAAACAGCCTACTTAAAGATTCTTGGAAGCTATGCCTGTGAGGGAGACTTTTAGAAATGGAGTTTTTAGAAGAAAAAGCATTCGACCGTGAGCAATATAACACCTATATTCGCAGGATTCATTACGATGACCGGGATGTAGTTATGTATGAGAAAATGTTACATTTTCTGTTTCTATATATTGTGGAAGAAGATGGCATCGAGGACAAAGAAGGGCTTATGGAAGAATACATTCACTGGAACAGACAATTGATTGAAAAATGTCTGTATCATCTGCCACACGATCTTCCTTACATCAATATCTGTCGGGCTTATCAGTCCGTTGTACTTCTTTTCGCAGGAAATGTAGAAGAAGGAATGGAGCAGTTGAGAAAGATTGGCACAGAGAACTTTCAGTATGATGGCAGAGCACCGAAGTCGATCATGACACAGGATGGCAAGGTGTATAAACCAGTTTCCAAGCTGTTTTTATTATATAACTATGCAAAGGCTTTAAAGAAAAAAGGAATGACAGAAGAGTTAGAAGCTTTTCAGAAGGAATTTCCATATGCTTTTACTGTTTATGGCGATGAGGAACACAGAGACCATGACCTGTTTTACACAGAGCAGATGGAACAGTATAAAGATGTGATATTTTATCCAGTCTATCAGAGAGTTTATAAAGTTGGGCGAGGTCCACGGGATTTTTTCATTTATTATGATGCAGCGAGATCGGTGCCTGTTTCACAGATATAGGTGCTATTCTCTCTTTGGTTTCGTCAGTTCATGGTATTAATTGGAAGCAGAAAAAACAAAGAAGTCGTATTTTGTACACATTTTGATTGTATAATCCCTTTTGTAACAAGTTGTTAATAAATAATATATATTTACTCAATGTTTATTACGAGAGGAGTTTACAATTGAAACATAAAAAGACACTATTTACATTTTTGATGCTGTGTGGGTTATTTATCTTAAGCAAGCCAGTATCTGCCGCAAAGGTTCCTGTAATCAAGGCAGGAAAGTCAACGAACTTAAATGGAACGATTATCAATGTCAAGTACAGTGGAGCCGCAACAACCATGGCGAATAATTCCGCAGCACCATCAATCAAAATGGGTTCTGATATTTATGTCCCATGTAAAACACTTTTTTCTGATAATGGAATTTATGCTTCCTGTCAGGCAAATGGAAACACAGTAACATTAAGATATGGCAAAAGAAAAGTTGTATTTTATGCGAATAAGAAATATGCGAAGGTCAACGGAAAGAAGATGACCTTAAAAGTAGCCCCATATTTCGTTACATATAAAAGAAGCAATATAAGAGATCTTCTTGTTCCTGCAAAACAGGCTGCTTCTTTCTTAGGCTTAAAATATACGTATAAAAGTAGTGCAAAGCTGGTAACGCTTGGTGTTCGCAGTGGAATTGAAAATTCCGCAACACAGACAAAAAAGGTGGCAAAGAGCAAGTTTATCAGCAAGGTTGGACCATTAGCGAAGGCAAACTATAAGAGAACAGGAATCCTTGCTTCCGTAACAATGGCACAGGCTATTTTAGAGAGTGGCTGGGGGCAGTCCACATTAGCGGAGAATGGAAACAACCTGTTTGGAATGAAAATTAGCTTATCTGGTAATAACTGGTCAGGTTCTGCCTGGGATGGAGTAAACTACTATAAAAAGTCAACCTATGAATATGGTGGTGGTGGAAGATATTCTATTCGGGCAAAGTTCCGTAAGTACTCCTGCTTAGAAGATTCCATTGAAGATCATTCCGCTTATCTTTTAGGAGCAAAGAACGGAAATCGTAAGAGATACGCAGGTCTTACAAAGACAAAGAGCTACAAAAAACAGCTTCAGATTATCAGAAAAGGTGGATATGCCACTTCTGGTTCCTATGTGAACGATTTATGTAAAGTGATTCGTACATATAATCTTACAAAATGGGACAAGTAAGCTACTGTAGCATCCGTTCAGTAATAATAGTTTGTGGACAATCATTTTACAGTTTACAACAAAAGGGTTGCGAATCAAACTATAAAATCTAAGAGTATAGTCGTAAAATATGTTTATGAATGAATAATAG
>CAVCBH010000142.1:0-11263 GCA_963600375.1 bacterium
ACCTAATACATTTGCTCTTGTAACAGCAAGTGCCTTTGTTCCTATATCAGAAGATGTAATTCCCCCTTTGGCAACGACAAAACTTGGTGTTACGGTAAGCCTTCCTACTAAGGACTGTACTGCATCGGAAATCCGTACAGAAAGTCTTAAATCATCTTCTTTATCTCCGGTATCTGCTGTAATTAATGCTCTTGTTGTATAAACACATACAGACGTTCCTAAGGAAATATATTTTTCTTCTAGAGCAAGGCATCTGTCCACTTCTTTTGCAAATGCTTCTTCATCATTTACCAAAGTTGCATTAAGTTCTACGAAGGCAATTTCTTTATTTTCTCTTAATTTTTCCATTTGTCTTGTTGTTTTATCTGTGTGAGACCCAACTACGATAACGCCTCCATTATCCGTTTCTTTTACAACCATCTGCGCTCGTGTCAGTAATGGCTGATCACTGACACCACCCATAACCTTTACAATCGCAGCCGCAGTACGGAACATAAAGTTTTTACCCTTTTTCATTGCTCTGAACAATGCTACGCAAAAAATCTTTATATCTACATAATCAATTGCATTTACAATTACTTTATTAAAGTCTTTTACTGCTAAAAGTTGTTCTTCGATCTTATCGTAATTCAATTCCCGGATATCTTTTAAAGAAATTGCTGTAACATTCTCTTTTTTATATGCCCCCTGTGTTTTCTCCTCAACATATTCCTTTAAATCAGACACAGTATACCCAAAAGTTTTATCTTTTGCAAATTCTGTTTCCGCTGCCGGAACCAGCGTATCAGCATACTGTACATAATGAACATCATCAATAGTAAATCGTCCACCTTCCTTAAAAAATGGACATAAAACTTCGCCATCTATCTTTTTACCAGTATTCTTCTCGTATTCTTCTTTTAAAATCGTTGTTTCTAACGGATAATGTCCTCTTAATGTGGAATCACTTCTACTGATAAAAAGATATTCTTTTCCTGTTTCTTTTGCTACTGTATCTACTACTTCAGCAATCTCTTTATGTGCTTTCTCTGTCTGAGCTGCCGTAAATCCCCTGGAATTCGTTAATATGTAAAAAAGCTTATTCTCCTCAGCAAATCCCTGCGCAATACTTTCTTTTTTCCAATTCGTATATACGGAAATATCGTGAACAGTCTGAACTCCGGTAGGATCGTCGTCTAATACTACAATTTTCTTCTCATTATTATGAATCTCCTGGGTCAGCACCTTATCTACTTCTGTTTCTTGAACTGACGGATAGGATTTTAACACATCAACTGATAATGCCATTTTTCTCCTCCTTTCTAAAACGCTTTCAAAAAATACTTTCAATAAAATCTTCCGCAAATTAAGACATTTAGATTACTTTTTGATTCTTCAAACACGCCTTAGACTTTTCTTTAGTCTTTTTTCTTTACCTGAACATCTGCAAGCGCTTCAAAATACTGTACGATTCCACCATGGTCATCGTTCATATGCCCATGAATCTTCAATGTCTGTAAAATCTCATAAAGCTGTGCAGAATATGGAATCGGCACATCAATCGCATGCGCAGTATTTACAACATTCTTAATATCCTTATGATTGATAGAAATCTTTCCTCCTGGTAAAAAGTTACGTTCTACGATCATAGGAAGCTTCGCATCAAGTACTGCACTTCCTGCTAATCCCCCACGAATTGCCTCGTATACCTTCACCGGATCTGCTCCAGCCTTTGTCGCCAGGACAAATGCTTCGGATACAATCGCGATTGTATTATTTACAATAATCTGATTCGCCAGCTTTGTAACAGAACCACTTCCACTCTCTCCGATCAATACCGCAGAACTTCCCATAATTTTATAATATGGCATCAGTTTATCGAAATCTTCCTGTATTCCTCCTGCCATAAAGGCAAGTGTTCCATTCACAGCTCCCGGCTCTCCTCCAGATACCGGAGAATCCACAAAACCAACACCAATCTTGGCAAGTTTCTCAAAACATTCTTTCGATTCTACTGGAGTTACAGAACTCATGTCACAGACAATTTTACCTGTTGTTAAAGCCTGTGCAACCCCGTCATTATCAAACAATACACTCTTTGAAATATCCCCATTCGGTAAAATAAGAAAAACGATATCACAACTCTCACCAATCTCATGATAAGATGCAGCCTGCGCACCACAATCTACTACTTCCTTTACCGCCTGTTCATTCAGGTCACATACCATTAAATCAATTCCTGCCTTCAACAGATTCCTTGCCATCGGCTTACCCATAATACCAAGACCAATAAAACCAACTTTACTCATATAGGAACCTCCCTTTCTTCCAATCTCCTTTACGATATACCGATATATCGGTTTGATTGCATTATACAATATACCGGTATATCGGTCAAGAGTCTTATTTATTTTTTACACTTCCTACAAAAATCCTCAAAAAAATTGAATACTTTGCACAAAACAGAGGGGGTATAAGGGAGATGTGGGAATAAAACAAACGAATCCCCAGAGTTCATAGTATGCAAAAATACTTCATTTTGCTACGCCCAAACTACTCGACCGCAATTGGTCTTGCTCTAAGACGCATTTTTGCATACTATGAACTCTGGGGATTCTGTTTATTCTAAAACTCAAAAAATGTTTAAGAAGATTTGTGGAAAAAAACGGGCACATATCTTAGCGAGGATTGAATGCAAGCGCTTAAACAAACATTCAACCCACAGCAATAGAGCCACAAATATAGGCTATCTTTTCTTTTGGGGAGCGTCAACTTTACCTTACAGATACCCAGAATTACTTAAAGTATTCTACTCCACTTTCGAAGATCTTCTGATTCTGTTTTGCGTAAATATTCTTAGCAATATTCTCTCCGATACGTTCGGAATGTGCCATTTTACCAAGTACACGTCCGTCTGGACTGGTGATACCTTCGATAGCGTAGTAAGAACCATTTGGATTATAATGGTCATCCATTGTAGGTTCTCCGTTTAAGTTAACATACTGTGTTGCAACCTGTCCGTTCTTGAATAATTTTTCAATCCATTCTTTGCTGGCAACGAAACGTCCTTCACCATGAGATGCTGGAATTGCATAAATCTGATCAAGTACGGCTTTACGAAGCCATGGGGACTTGTTGGTTACTACTTTTGTATATACCATTGTAGATACGTGGCGACCAATCTCATTCATAGTAAGTGTTGGAGAGTCTTCTGCCTGATTAACAATTTCTCCAGATGGTACAAGACCAAGCTTGATAAGTGCCTGGAAACCATTACAGATACCAAGTGCAAGACCGTCTCTCTCATTAAGAAGTTTCATAACGGCTTCTTTAATCTTTTCATTTCTGAATACGGTTGCAAAGAACTTCGCAGAACCTTCTGGTTCATCACCTGCACTGAATCCACCTGGAAACATGATGATCTGTGCCTGGCTGATTGCTTTTTCAAATGCATCTACAGACTCTAAGATATCAGATTCTGACTGATTCTTAAATACAAGTGTCTCCACTTCTGCGCCTGCGCGGCGGAAAGCTTTCGCAGAATCATATTCACAGTTTGTTCCTGGGAATACTGGAATAAATACCTTTGGAACTGCTACTTTATTCTTACATACATAAATATCATTCGTACGGTATAAAGGCTGTGATACATTATGTTTTGTTGCATTTGTCTTTGTAGGGAATACAGATTCTAATGGAGCCTGCCATACGTCACGCATTTCTTTTAAGGAAATCTGCTCTTCACCAACCTGGAAGAATGGGTCATCTGTAACTCGGCCTACAAATGTATTTGGCAGAACTGCCATCTCATCCATCCAGTCTGTAGGAATCTCTACAAGGATAGATCCATAATATTTCTTTGTGAGTTCTTCTACCTTAAAGTCTCTTACTAACTTCACACCATACATATTTCCGAAACTCATCTTGCTGATTGCTTCGATCAGTCCACCTGCTCCAAGAGCATATGCAGATGCGATAACATCTTTACGCATTAATTTATGAATTGTGTCATAAATCTTTCCTGCTTTTTCATAATCAGGAATACCGTATTCATCAAATGGAATATCGATACGAAGAAGGTTATGGCCGCCTTTCTTTAATTCTGGTGTTACAACATGAGAAGCCTTTGTGTAATCTACTGCAAAGGAAACTAATGTTGGAGGAACATCAATATCTTCAAAGGAACCGGACATACTGTCTTTTCCTCCGATGGATGGGATTCCGAAACCTTTCTGTGCATTGTAAGCACCGAGTAATGCAGCAAATGGTTTACCCCATCTCTTAGGATCAGTTCCAAGTCTTTCAAAGTATTCCTGGAATGTAAGACGAATCTTACGGAAGTCTCCACCTGCAGCTACGATTTTTGCTACAGATTCAAGGACTGCATAAACAGCTCCATGATATGGACTCCAACTTGAAAGGTATGGGTCAAATCCATAGGACATCATTGTTGTGAGATCTGTTTTACCTTCTAACACAGGTAATTTCGCTGTCATTGTCTGGATTGGTGTAAGCTGTGTCTTTCCACCAAATGGCATAGTAACTGTTCCTGCTCCAATAGAGCTGTCAAACATTTCTACTAAGCCCTTCTTAGAACATACATTAAGATCAGAAAGTTTCTCTGCCCACATCTCTTTTGCGCCTTTGAGTTCATCCTGTTTCTTGTAGTAACATTCTTTCTCGTCAGGCATTTCTACTTCAACTGTTGTTTCCTGATGTGCGCCATTGGTATCTAAGAATGCACGGGAAAGATTTACGATTTCTTTTCCCCTCCAGGACATTACAAGACGTTTTTCCTCTGTTACTTCTGCAACTACTGTAGCCTCTAAGTTCTCCTCTTCTGCATAAGCTAGGAACTGTTCCACGTCCTTTTTATCAAGAACAACTGCCATACGTTCCTGAGATTCAGAAATCGCAAGTTCTGTTCCATCAAGTCCGGCATATTTCTTAGGTACTTTATCAAGATCAATACGAAGACCATCTGCAAGCTCACCGATTGCTACAGATACACCGCCGGCACCAAAGTCGTTACATTTCTTAATAAGAATGCTGACTTCCTCACGACGGAATAATCTCTGAATCTTACGCTCTGTAGGGGCATTACCTTTCTGTACCTCTGCGCCGCAGGTATCAATGGACTGTGTTGTGTGTGCTTTAGAAGAACCTGTTGCTCCACCACAGCCATCACGACCAGTACGTCCACCTAATAATACAATGATATCGCCTGGGTCAGAAGTTTCTCTGATAACATTTTTTCTTGGAGCTGCACCGATAACTGCACCGATCTCCATACGCTTTGCAACATAACCTGGATGATATACTTCATCTACTAAACCAGTAGCAAGACCAATCTGGTTACCATAAGAGCTGTATCCCTTAGCAGCACCAGTTGTCAGCTTTCTCTGTGGAAGCTTACCCTTCATTGTCTCAGTCAATGGAACGGTAGGATCAGCACATCCTGTTACACGCATTGCCTGATATACATAAGAACGTCCTGATAATGGGTCACGGATTGCTCCGCCAAGACAGGTAGCCGCACCACCAAATGGTTCGATTTCTGTTGGATGGTTATGTGTCTCATTCTTAAAGCTGATCAGCCATTCTTCTGTCTTATCTTCAAACTCTACAGGAACAACAATACTACAGGCATTGATTTCATCACTCTCTTCCATGTTATCAAGAAGTCCATCCTGTTTTAACTTCTTCATTCCCATGAGGGCAAGATCCATCAGACAGATAAATTTATCTTTTCTGTCTCCGTATACTTCGGCACGGTCAGCAAGATATTCATTATATGTCTTCTCAAAAAGAGGTTTGTAATATCCATCACCAAAAGTAACATCTTTAAGTTCTGTAGAGAATGTTGTATGACGGCAATGATCAGACCAGTATGTATCTAACACACGAATCTCTGTCATGGAAGGATTTCTGTCTTCCTCTCCATGATAATAATTCTGGATATAACGGAAATCTTCAAAGGTCATTGCAAGACCTAAAGAATCATAAAGTGCTTTCAGTTCTTCTTCTGGCATATCTTTAAATCTATCAAAGATTGCAACATCAGCTGGTTCTGCATAATCCATAACGAGGGTTTCCGGCTTCTTCTCATCTGTCTCTCTGGAATCTACCGGGTTGATACAGTATTCTTTAATCTTCTCAAATTCCTCATTACTGATATTACCGGAAAAAACATACGTTGTCGCAGAACGGATAATCGGTTCTTCCTTCTCATTAAGAAGCTGTAAACACTGCATAGCGGAATCGGCTCTCTGGTCAAACTGTCCAGGAAGAAATTCTACGCTAAATACTCTGTCTCCCTCTTTCTTTGGGAAATCTTCTTCATATAAATCATCTACAGGTGGTTCTGAGAATACGGTAACTGCCGCTTTTTTCATCGTTTCTTCTGAAACATTCTCCACATCATAGCGAATCAGAACTCGTACATTACTGACATCTTCTATGGAAAGATATGTCTTTAATTCTTCCGCAAGTTCTTTTGCCTTTACCGCATAGGACGGTTTCTTTTCCACATATAATCTCTTTACCTGACTCATGACATCCTCCAAGTATGTTTAATTAAATTGTGGGGATAATTTATCAATGCACCCCATATTTTCTGTTAAAAATATCATAACACTTTTTTATTCTATTTCCTATGGTTTTACAGCAGTTTCTACAAAACCATGAATTCTGACAAAAATCGACGAAAAAAATTCAAAAAATTTTTAGATTTTTTACAGATGAATTCTCTTGATTATCTGAAATACCAAAAGATTTGAATAGACAACTGGCCTTGTTTCTGCATAAAAAATGATACCGTCTGTCGATGCTTTTACTTCTGAAATAACCTCACCGCTATCCGCTTTCACAATCTGCGCCAGCACATCTCCCCTGCTGACTTCCTGACCACAATCTGCCTTTCTTATAAAAATGCCTGCCGCCCCTGTTATAATCGGTTCTAAATCTCCTTCTTTTAAAACGCTTGCAATATAACCACTATGAGAATAATATCGGATAATCCCCATTCTTGTAAGGAATCGCAAAATAGAAGAGACTGCCTGTGTTGCCAGCTCATCGTCAATCTTTCCTGTCATTCCTGTATACAGGGAAAAGGCTTCCGTACCGTTTCTCTGCCAGTTATTATGTAGCGTTGTCCTGTCAAATGGTCTACTTTTTGCCTCGATAACATAAGGTAAGCCAAACAGGTTTGCAAGGCTTGTACTGCCATGTTCCGGATCAAGCAGACGGATATGTGGCATAAAAGTTCCACCAAGATAAAAGGATGGCAAATGGATGCCATACCGGTATCCTTTTGTCGTTTCCATAATCGCATAGGCCACACGACTTCCCGATTCTCCAGACGGATTTCCTGGAAACAACCTGTTTAAATCTGTATCATCGGAAATCCAGAAACGCTTGCCAAAATCCATTGACATATTATTTACAGAAGGAATTACCAGAATTCCATTCTCCCCTACAATGTCCCCATGTTTTTCTATTTTCTTCAGTACATCGATCAGCTTAGAACAAATATAAAGCTGCTGGTATTCATTTCCTCTTAAAGCACCAACAATGCAGGCAGATCGTTCCTTTCCTTCATTTTTTCCAAAATAATATCCTTTTACGTTTATCTCTTGTTGAAAAGGAGACTCCATTGAATACAAGACCTTTTCTTCCATTGTGAATATCCTCTCTTTCTCCTATATATACTCCTTTATTCATACTTTCCAGCAGGTCGTTCTGTCTTACAGATTCTTGCCAAAAGCTCTCCCTCGCAGACCGCCGGATATTCTCTTAAGCTAAAAATCATACCATCACAAGGTACGGTTATCTCCTCAAGCTCTGCTCCAAGAATCGGACGTACAATAGAACCTATCACCTGTCCCTCTCTCACATAACTTCCAATCTGTGCTTTTGGAATAAAGATTCCACTCGTATTACAGTGAACTACTTCCATATCGTTCTTCTTTACGATCACTGTTTTTTTCATAGGAGAAATATCTCCATCAAAAATATCGAGTTCTTTCATCATGCGAAAAATACTGTCTATCACCTTTTTACAATAATCATAATCTATTTTCAGGGCAATTCCTGACTCGATTACCATATTCGGGATTCCTTTTCTTCTAAGACTGTAGGCAAGGCTTCCTTCCCATACAGAAGAAGAATTACTGTTCATCCATAAAATAGGAATTCCCGATTTTTGTGCAAGTTCTGTTACCTTTTTCCCTGCATTTTCCGGCACTCGTATCTGTGGGAGTTCCCGAATAAAAATATCACTCGAATGAATATCTATGCAAAAATCTGACCCCATCAAATCCTCAACAACTTCTGCCGCCATATATTCTATCGTGTGTCCATGACGGCTGCCCGGAAACATTGCATTCATATCCAATGCTCCCGGCGCATTCCTTTTTCTTATTTCCAGTGCCATTGGTGTCACACAAGGGTACACATCCACGATTCCTCTTAAATGTTCTCTCTCTTCCTTAATTCTTCGAATCAGTTCATAACAAATATACTGTCCCTGCAATTCATCTCCATGAATACCGGCAACAATACTTAATCTTGACATATCTTCCTGTATGTAATCCGGCTCTAACCGATTTTTCTTTATCTTTATTGGAAGTCCTACCGGCATTTGCGCCGTCATTACTGTCTCTATCATCTATAGTCTCCCTTCTGTCAGTTAAAATTTATTATATTCATTTTAAAAACAACTCACAAAGACACTTTTCTCATACTTCTCTTTACTTTTGCGACCATTTCACTCATCAATCTTTAGGCTTTTACAATTACTTCTCTCATTGTTTTTACCTTTGTAGCCGCTTCACTTATTGACCTTTTTGCTTTTGTGAGCTATCATTAGCTTCATATAGAATATACTATAACTTTATCTTTTGCAAATTTTTATATTAGGAGGATATAAATTATGGATAAAATAGCAAGTTTTACTGTAAATCACTTAGATTTAATCCCAGGTGTCTACGTTTCAAGAAAGGATCATGTCGGAAAGGAAGTTCTCACTACTTTTGACCTGCGCATGACTGCACCAAACAAAGAGCCCGTCATGAATACCGCCGAACTTCATACGATTGAACATCTGGCTGCAACCTATTTAAGAAATAATGATGAGTGGAAAGAAAAAGTCATTTACTTGGGGCCAATGGGCTGCCGTACCGGATGTTATTTAATCCTTGCAGGCGATTATGCGTCCAAAGATGTTGTAGGACTTGTACGCGATACTTTCGCATTTATTGCTGATTACGAAGGAGAAATCCCAGGAGCCGCTCCAAGAGACTGCGGCAACTATCTTGACCAAAACCTTCCAATGGCAAAATATCTTGCGAAAAAATATTTAAAAGAAGCGTTAAATAATCCTACAGAAAAAAATCTGATCTACCCTGCATAAATTTTTGAACTTTTCACATACTACCTCCTGTACCTGATCAATGTACTCTTGAAAAAAAGGAGGATTTATCATGAAAAGTTCAAAGAAAACCTATCAGGAAGTTGCAGAAGCCTGTAGCAAATACCAGCCAGTATCTGAAGAATATGCATTTAAAAATTCTTCCTGTGAATGCAACACACCAAGTTGCTTAAACTGCACTCATTTCACAAACCAGGAACATTGTGATTTGGACTTATATGACCAGATTGTAGAACGAATTAAATAATTCTGGGTTGCCATAGGCAAAGGGAGACGCGCCCAAAGAAAGAAACACCACTATATTTGTGACTCTATCACTGTGGGTTGGATGCGAGCGCATAAGAGAACATTCAACCTGCAGCGACGAAAGTCACAAATAGGGAGGAGTTCGTTATTGAGGTTCGTCTGTTTTCCTCGCTTGCCAAATCAGAATCCCATGTTGTATAATACTCTTAGTGGTAATTTTTTTCAATATACAGGAGGGGTTATTATGCAGTTACTTAAAGTTTATTATGCGTACTTCAGTCCGGGAAATACTACAGAAAAAGTTCTTTCCCGAATTGCATCATCTTTTGAAAACTATCCAGTGGAATCTATCAATCTTACAAGTTATGATGAACGCCAGCAAGAACATCATTTTAAGGAAAATGAACTTCTTATCATCGGTGTACCCGCTTACGGTGGCAGAGTTCCTGTTCCAGTTGTCGATGCACTAAGTCGCTTTTCTGGTTTAAATACACCTGTTGTCCTTGTTGCAACATATGGAAATCGTGACATCGATGATACCTTAATGGAGTTGAAAAAGAACATTTTAGACAAGGGCTTTATTCCTGTTGGTGCGGCTTCTTTTGTCTGCCAGCATACTTTTTTAAGAGAATGTGCTGAAGGCAGACCAGATGAAGAAGATTTAAAAATGGCAAGAGAATTTGGTGATAAATTAAAAGAACGTCTTCGTCTTCTCGTTACATATGATGCCGGCAACTTAGAAGTTCCTGGTTCTTTCCCATACACAAAGCCACCTATGGGTGAATTTCCATTTAAAGTCGAGACTAATGAATATTGTATCTACTGTATGCTCTGCGCCGATGTCTGTCCGGTAAAGGCCATAAGTGATAGCAATCCAAAGGATATTGACAACAGTAAGTGTTTACGATGCGGCTCCTGCCTTAGAATCTGTCCAACACAGGCGAAGTATTTCACTGAAGAACCATTTCAGGCATTACAGGGGAAATTAGCGCCACTTTGCGACATCAGGAAGGAAAATTGGTATACGATAGTATAACTCCTGATTTTCGCAGCAAAGGAAATGCGCTCTTTGGAAGCGTTTCCTTTGCTGCGAAAATCAGGATTCTTCTATGATTCATTTACCAGCTTTCCTGTCATATGCTCTGGAATCAGCTCCAGACACTGTACTCTTTTACCGGCGCTTTCTAATTCTTTTTGAATGTATTCTTCATCATCTGTAAATTTAAAACAAAGATTCTTACAGATAGCAAGTGCTTTTTCCTGATCTTCAACAAGATGAATTCTTCCAAAAATGATGACACTCTTTATATTTAATGCCCATTCACCCTCCTTCCGGTATCCTTCATCATAGACACAAAAAGATGCCTTATCATATTCTTTTATCGCATCAATCTTATGCCCCTCTTTTGCTCCATGAAAATAAATTCGATTATCTTCTTCATTATACCAGTGATCAATCGGAATACCATAGGGATAGCCGTCTTCTCCTAATATAGAAAGAACTCCTCTGGGCTGGCTTTTTAATACTTCTATACATTCCTTCTGGTCTAACTGTTGCTTAATTCTTCTCATCTTTCGAAACATAACTCGATTTCCTTTCTTCTATAA
>CAVCBH010000143.1:0-6064 GCA_963600375.1 bacterium
ATGTGAGCCGTTAAGCGAACATTCAACCCACAGTGATAGAGTCACAAATATAGGCGATCTTCTCTCTTTGGGAGCGTCTACTTTGCCTGCGGCAAATTCCTATTTCCAAACTTCTTCTGCGATTTCTTTCACCAATTTAAGTTTTGCCCACTGTTCTTCTTCCGTGAGTTTATTTCCAATATCACAGGAAGCGAATCCACACTGTGGGCTTAAGCATAAGCGGTCTAGTGGAATATATTTAGCAGCCTGGTATATTCTCTTGATTACTTTTTCTTTATCTTCTAATACAGGAGATTTTGTTGTGATTAATCCGAGAACTACCTTTTTATCTGGTGATACTTTTGCCAGTGGTGCAAATCCGCCGGAGCGTTCATCATCGTATTCTAAGAATAATGCGTCAACATTTTCTTTTGCAAATACATAGTCTGCCACGCTGTCATATGGACCACTTGTAAAGAAGGTAGAATGATAGTTTCCTCTGCAAATATGAGAAGTGATAACCATATCTTCCGGTTTATTTTCTAATGCAAGGTTATTTACTGCAAGAAGCTGTTCCTTTACTTCTTCTAAGTCAATACCTAATAATTTATATCTCTGTTTGGCAGCATCTCCTACGATAGCTCCCCAGGTACAATCATCAAACTGAAGATTGCGGCAGCCAGCATCATAGAACTGCTTGATAACGTTCTGATAAGCAACTCCGATATCATGAATTAACTCTTCATTTGTCGGGTAGAACTTTCTTGTTGTTTTAAAGTTGATTGGAACAATCATCTGCTGGAATGTCTGTGCCGGTGCTGGAATCGTATATTTTGCTACTGTATTTTCATCCTCAAACTGTTTTAAAAATTTAAAATATTCTACGAATGGATGTGCTTTTGCCTTGATTTTTCCTACAAGATAAGTATCTTCGACAACAGCTAATTCATCATTGAACTGTACTCCATTATCGGCAACTTCATGGGCAACTCCCTCAAATCCCCACATAAAGTCTAAATGCCAGAAAGTTCTTCTGAATTCTCCATCTGTAATAATATGGAATCCAAGTTCCTTTTGTTTTGCTACAACTTTTGCGATTTCTTCGTCTGTTACTTTATCAAACTGCTCCTTGCTGATTTTTCCTGCCTGATATGCTGTCTTTGCATCTTTTAATGCCTGTGGTCTTAAAAAACTTCCTACAAAATCATATCGAAAAGGTGTCTGTAATTTGCTCATTTTATATCTCCATTTCTTATCTGCCCGTTTTTTGTTACATTATGTCCGTTGCAACTGTATTTATTATAAAATGAACTTCCTTTCCTGAAAAATACTTAAAAATATAGGTTGTCCATAGTTTAAAACTATGGGCAACCGGCCTATTCCAAATATTTTTTCAATGCTTCTAAATAGGAATCCCCTAATTGACTCCTTCGTCCTTTTCTGTGTGTAATATAACCAATCCGCATCTCACCCTCATCTGCCAACGGAACAGCAATAATATCCTTTCCATTTAACTTTTCATCGATAACTCCGCTGCACACCGTATAACCATTTAAACCAATCAGAAGATTAAATAATGTTGCCCTGTCTCTCACACGAATATTCTTTTTTCTCTCGGAAGTTGAAAATATTTCCTCAGAAAAATAAAAAGAATTATGCTCCCCCTGCTCAAAAGAAAGGTACGGATAACTTTCTAATTCTTCATTCGTAATCATCTTTTTTCCCGAAAGAGGATGATTTCTACTGATAAACACATGCGGTGCTGCAACAAACAAGGAGTAAAATTCCAGATCATGCGACTTTAAAATTTTCTGAATGACTTTTTCATTAAAATCATTTAAAAATAAAATGCCTATCTCGCTTCGCATTTTTGCCACATCGTCTATAATCTCATACGTCTGTGTCTCCCTCAGACTAAAATCATATTCCTCCTGCCCGTACTCTTTGATCAAATCAACAAATGCATTGACCGCAAAGGAATAATGCTGCGTGGACACACAAAACTGCTTTTTCCCGCCGTGTTTGCCTTTGTATTTATCCTCAAGAATGGCTGCCTGCTCTAACACCTGCCTTGCATATCCTAAAAAATCATCTCCTTCCTTCGAAAGACTGATTCCCCTATTACTTCTGTTAAAAATCGTGATATTCATCTCTTTTTCCAGTTCATGAATCGCATTGGTCAGGCTTGGCTGTGAAATGTAGAGCCTGTTCGCCGCTTCTGTAATCGTCCCCGTTTCCGCTACCATTATCACATATTTTAGTTGCTGTAATGTCATACTTTTCACCCATTTTCAAACATACTCTATGTGTACTCTCAAAAAATCAGCCACAAACAACAAATGTAAACAGATTTCGAGAATACATTCTATTATTTCTTATTATTTCAAACTCTATTTAGCAAAAACCCCACGAAGCTAATTCCGTGGGGTCTTTTTTATTATTTGAATAGGATTGACTTAGATTAAATATTCTACAATTTTATAAGCTTTCCTTAATAAAATTAAATATCCTGTAATCTTACAGGTCTCTCTTAATACAATTAAATATTCTATGATCTTTGAAATTATTTCGATTATAAATAATTCTCATACTTCTTAACACAACCGATTCCAATAGCATACGGTCCGGTATGTACCGCAATCGTTGCACCAATCTGGCAGAGTCCTACATGGTTTACATGGCTCTCACCATAAATGTGTTTGGAAATCGTATTGTAGTATTCCTTTCCTTCTTCGATATCATAGCCAAAACCAACACGGAAAGAATAGTCTTCCATCGCATCACCCGTTTCTTTGAAATAATCATCCATTAAAGTAATTGTCTTGGCGATAGTCTTCTTTCTGCTTCGGCCGATTCCTGAAGATTCAATCGCTCCATTTACCAAAGTAATGAGTGGCTTTAATGCAAGGGCACTGCTGGCAACTCCGGCAAGCTTACCAATTCTTCCACCATGCTTTAAGTAATCGGTATTACCTACTGTAAAGAAAATTCGGTTTGTCTTCTTCATCTTCTCAAGAATATCAATGCATTGTTCATATGGAATACCATCCTGACACATTCTTCCTGCTTCGATAACCATAAGCCCCTGACTTACTGTTGCTGCCTCGGAATTGATAACGGTAATCTCAGCCTCTGGATAATCCTCACAGACAATCTCCTTTGCATTACATGCACAGTTATAAGAACCGCTTAATGCTGGTGTAAAGCAGATACAAATAGCCGGTGTTCCAGCTTTCGCATACTGGGTAAATACATCAATGTAGTTCTGTACAGACGGAAGAGATGTCTTTGGATATACATCCGGATTTCCTACCATTCGTTCATACACTTCACGAATTCCAATCTCTTCAATCTCTTTATAATATGTCTCTTCATCAAATGATATATAAAAAGGTATAATATGCAAATTATACTGTTCAATGATCTCTTTTGTTAAATCACAACAACCATCACTAATAATTTTATAATCCATTTCTTCCTCCAATATGCCTGGGTAATATATATTTATGTTCTCATTTCCATGTAACATAGTTTTCATGTCTATATTTTAATATTAGTAAAACTATTTGTCAACTCTCTTCTATTATAGTCTCAGGTAAATCCTGCACTCAGGGCATCATCTCTTCCTCCAAAAATTTTACCACTCCGGCATTAAGATTCGTATCAAGAACATAGTCTGCCCGCTCCTTTACTTCTTTATGTGCATTTCCCACTGCGCAACAACGGTCACAGGCTTCAAACAGAGGAATATCATTCAGATTATCTCCCATTCCGGTAATGGCATCCGGCTGAAGCATTGCCCGAAGCTTCTGGACTCCATGATATTTGGAAGCATTTTTATGGGAAATCTCCAAATACCACAATCCATCTCCATAAACATCCTTATAAAAATTCAGATTCAGCTTCTCATCTTTTTGCAGATATTCATAAAATGGCCGCAGAACTTCTTCATCATAACAAATGGAAAAATAAATAATATCCTCTCCTAAAATATCTTCCAACTGCTCTACTTTACTAAATGGCTTGTGGTATACATCCCGCCGCTCTATATAGAACTTTTCCATATGTTCTGTCTCGATTTTCTCGTAATAAGTTGCCATTTTGCGCCCTGCCTTCTGATTCTGCTCCAGGTTCTGATGCCGGCTGCTCTCACTCGTATTCAAATTTTTCTTTGCTCTTGAGTCTGTCTCAGATTTTAACGTTATCTCTTCGTTTGAAGATGCTTCAGAAATTTCCGGTGAGAGCGCATAAGCAAATCCCGTCACTCCAAACTTCTTTCTTCCTTTTAAAATATATTCCACAGAATCTCTTTCAATAATCTCTGCATTAATACAGCTCTTATTTACCGGGTCATAGATCATGACTCCATTCATCAGAATCATCGGATATGTCAAATGCACATCTTTCACAATGGAATTCACTGTCGCATAGGTTCTCGCTGTTGCAACGGTAAAGCAAAGTCCCTTATCAATCAGACGGTTTAATCGCTCCGGCACATCTTCATTCAGCAAGGCATTACTGTTTAATAATGTGCCATCCAAATCGGATACATATAACATTTTTCCGGAGAGATTATATCTGTTGTCTTCTAATTTATCTTTTTTCGATTTATATTCTTCTAATTCTGCTCTTTCTAATTTACTTTTTTCTAACCTGCTTTCTTTTAAATCTTTATTTTGAGAAGAACCCCCGTTTTTTCTCTTTATTTCCTTATCTATATCTATTGTTTCTGATATCTCTTCTTTAAATTCATCCTTTAAGTCATCCTTCTTATTCCGCTCTTCTTTCATCTCAAGAACCGCTCTCTTATCCGCATCTTCCCTCACTCTAAAAAACAGGTACTGCTGCATGATTCCCGCCGTATCCTTATACTTTTCTACTGGAAAATGTCCATCATAATACATTTTTTCCACTTTCGCAATCCAGGTATCAATCGGGAACAAGGCTAACTGATGAAGACCAAAAAGCTGGATACAGGACGCAACCTTCTCGCCCACACCTTTCAACTGCTTTAGCATTTCCTTTACCTGTTCTGGAGTCTTTCCCTCCTCCACAGCCTTTTTCACTTCTTCTAAATCAAACTTTCCCTGTAAAATATCCTCCGCTGTCTGCCGGATATACTTTTCGCGGTAACCAAACTTAAACTCTGAAAGATCCGCTCTGGAAATCACTTCTGGAGCAGGAAAGCTATACCCTGCAAGATACTCTCCCTCATAATCAAAAATGATTTTCTCCCCAAGCTTTTCACACAAAGCATCAATACTTTTCATAATTCGGGGAATATTATTTCTCTGACTGATAATAAAGCTGATAATCATCTCCCATAAATCCTGCCGGAGAATCCTGATTCCCCTTCCCATCTGCGCCGCACCAGTAAGAAAAGCATCCCCTTTATCAATCTGCTCTATCACCTTTTCGTAATCCGTATCCAAATCCATATACCTTCTAAAATACTTCTCATCCTTTTCCTTGCACAAAATACGAATTCCCGTCTTTTCCTGAAAAAAACAGGCCGCCCGACCATCAGAAATGACGAAATATCTGCCGGGACACATTTTCTTCCAGCGGAAGCACTGGCCACTCTCTGCTATCTGCTTTAAATTTATGTAGTTGTTCTTTATAAAAATATCAATATAATCCATAGGTATTTGTCCTCTTTCGAAAATTTATAACCCCATCTTAACAGGTTTTAGGGTAACTTTCAAAGGAAATAAATCTTTCGGTTCTCTGGGATTTGGGAGACGGAAATAAGGGCATCGATAGCGAGCAAATGTGACTTTCGTCGCGGCGGTTTGAATACTCGCTTACCCGCTCGTATTCAAACCTTGCTCCCAGGCCACATTTGCTCGCTATCGATGCCCTTATTTCCTGTCTTTGAAAATCCAGAGGAAGGAAAGATTTTAAGTTTCTGCTTGCTCGAAAGTTATCTCTAAATGTGGAGGCAATTTGTCTCTGGACTTAAGAATTAACACACGATAAAAAACAGTAAACTTCCGAATTAAAAAATCTCCATAAGAAGCCATCCTCCTTCCGTCCCCTCCCTCAAATCCACCCCCAATCTCCCACTTTTTAAACATCCATACAT
>CAVCBH010000144.1:0-5107 GCA_963600375.1 bacterium
TTATTAGGGCTAATAGCAAACCACCACTTGAAGTGGTGGTTGCTGACTTAAATTCTTTTACACAAAGAACCGGAATACATTGACAACAGCTTATACAATGATGCTGAAAGAAAAGTACACAGATGCAGAGGGTACATTGTTACCACATCCATGCACGCTCCCATCAGAAAACAGTAGAGATACCGGTTGAAAAACCGGTGCTCTACAGGCAGTGCGAAGGCTGTAATCAGACAGCCTATCAGAAAGCAAAAGAAAAGTATGATATTCAGAGAGAAAAACTTGATGGAAGATATAAAGCCAAGACCGCCATGCATGAAGCATGGATATTTTTACTGGTGTGGTATTCAGCTATCACTACCATTTTTCGGATGATACGGTCAAGAATATTCTTATCGGATTGTGTGATATTCTTTGATACAATCGCAGCTTCTATACAGATTATTGCAGGCTGGGTTATACTGACAGGAAAGAAGCTGGCACAGATTAGCAATGGAATATCCAATCCTGTTATTGCCGGAATTGTATACTGGCTGATAAGAATACTGGTTTGCAGCGGATGTCTGGTGGGTGCAGGAATACTTTTGGCATTCATCGGAATAAGGATTGCAAGGATATATAAGAAGTGTTGTTGGGATATGATTACAATTATGGTAATGCTTATAAGCATGGCAATAGTACTCTATTTTGGAGAATTGATAAAAATAGTATTGCCTGTAAATCTCCTACTTCTCTTGTTATTGGTACAGTCTGTATATGTCGGGATAAGATGGTATGTGAAAGGCTGGCGGGAAGCAAGAGGATTCACAAGGCAATTTTGACAGAGAGAAATTGTTTTATTGTATTTGACCTATGTATTCAACATCCAGCTTTCAAAAGAACAGATATTCTCATCAGCAGAAATAAAGTTTTCCAACTCCTGCCCAAACTTCTGAATCGCTTCATTATGATTTACATTCGGATAGCGGTTTTGTATGGCATAGCAGATTCTAGGAGGTGGAGGTGTTTTGAGCTTGTAAAATGTCAGATTAGGATTGGTGCACATAGCTCCCGTTATTACAGACATCGGCGCAATTCCCCACAGATTCCCATGGATATAATGCTGCAGCATAGACCCGGTGTTTACAGTTAACATAGGGTGTACAGCGGGACCGAAGTGGCTGTCATGCCAGCTCTGATAATCTAAACCCCAATTCAGGTAAATTTCATTTTCTGCATTCAGTTCAGAATTTGGTATATCATCATGATAAGGGCTGTTCTTATCACAAATCAAATACATTAATTCCCTGTAAATAGGATTACTGATGACATCTGGATAGTTAATTCTGGAAAACACAAAGCCAATATCAGCAACCCGACTTTCGACAAGAGAGTATATCTCATTTGAATGATGAGTCCTGATATTTAATCGGGTATTTGAGTTATTTGCACTGTACTTTGAAAAAAAAGATACAAATGTATAGTTGTTGACAGCATCAACGCTGGCAACGGTCAGTGTTTGTATGTTATCCCTGTTTTTTAAATGCTGGGTATCTTTCCAAAGGGATGCCCATTGGCTGGCAATAGGAATAAATGCATGCCCATAGTTTGTAAGCTCTATGGTGCGATGACCTTTTTGGCGTATCAGAAGCTGAACCCCCCAGTTCTGCCTCAAGCTGCTGTATCCGAGAGGATATCGTAGATTGGGAAACATACAGGTGCTTTGCTGCTGCGGATATACTGCCATAGGTAATTGAAGTCAGGAATGTCTCTATTTGTTCATATGTCATGTGGTATACTCCTTTCGTGGAACAAGCTGTGTATCAACAGTTTCACACAAAGTTTAATGTGGGAAGCCTGAGTTGTAATTGTTATCGCACATTTTTTAAATATCGAATATACAGATATTTTATATCAAATATATCTGTTTTACAAGATAAATAATAAATGCTATATTCTAATCACGTTAAAGAGATATTGGTTGATTAATACATTGTAAGTTATAAATAGCAACTGTTTTTTATCAAGTCAGCGTTGAAATAAAAATGTAATCAGGATACAGGGAGGAATTTGACTATGGATAAGAAAGAATTAATAAGTGAAATGAAAAAAAATGGATACGGCGAGCATTTCTGATGCAATGGATAAGTTGGGAATCCATTGTGGCTTATTAGAAATTCAAGCAGTAGTCGAGGAAAACAAAATCTGTGGAGAAGCATTTACAGTCCACTACATTCCAGGTGGTATGGACAAAGGAAATGTGGGTGATTTTATTGACGATGTAGAACCGGGACAGGTTGTTGTAATCGATAACAGCGGAAGAACCTATTGCACGGTATGGGGAGACATCATCCTTGGTGCTGATTCTGGCGCTCTGGTAGTTCCAAAAGAAAAAGCAGAGGAAGTGCTTGCCCTTGCCCGGCACATTGAGAAAGTGGAGCAGCAGATTATTGCAGAAGTTAAGTCGGGCAGCCCCCTTAAAGCTGCAAGAGAGAAACTCGGCTATCATAAACTTCAGTCAAAAGAAGAGTAGGGAGGATTATTATGGAGGAAAAATTTAGTAAAAAATTTGCAGCGATATTTTCATTGTCTGCAATTATGTATGGTGCATATGTAGGGCCTGGATTTGCGTCTGGCACACAGACAGTATCGTATTTTAATAACAAAGGCTTTATCGGTATTTTTCCAGGTCCTTTGGTAGCAGGTATTATGTGTTTTATTTTCAATCTCCTGCTTTTCGAGATAAATAGGATTTATAAACCGGATTCTTACAGAGAAGCCTACAATACCATTTATCGTCCAAAAGGATTACAGCTTTTCTTTGGAACGTTTAAAGAATTACAGGTGATTGTAGTTGTTTTGATTGCCCTATCTGCGCAGATTTCCACTACGGCAGTCCTGTTAAACCAGATATTTGGTCTGCCTAAAATCGTGGGAACCACAGGTTTCTGTGTGCTGGTATTGCTTTTTGCACTCTGGGGAGCAGGTGTACTTAGGAAAGTTGGAACGATTTTAGGACTGGCTATTCTGTTGATATGCGGCTACGTTGCAGTAGTATGTTTTGAAAATGCAATTCCGCTTGCAACTGATTATATGCAACAGCATGTTTCCTACACTGAGTACGGATTTTCTGGAATTCAGGCCTGGTTTTCTATGCTTATGATTGTTGTTTTCTTTATGAATGGCTATGAGGCATGCGTGCCGGCTTCAAAAGGAATCATTGAGACAAGAAAAGATGTATTTATAGAATCACTTGTAACAGCTGTTTTATGCGCAGGTTCAACCATGATATTTACGTTTATTTTCGCAGCAGGTATGCCGGATGTTATGCAGGAGGAGATTCCAACCCTTTGGGCAATTAATAATCTTTCAAATTCAGGCTGGATTTCAAAGATTTTGTATGTTGCCTTTGCCATTGCAGCAATGCTTTCAAGCTCTGTTGCGTTCATCTTTACCGTTTGCAATCGCTTTGAACCGATTATTGAGAAAAAATGGACAAGCAGCAATTCGTTTACAAGAAAATTTGTGATTGCAATTATTTTTATTCTGATATGTACTTTTGGCTCAAGCTTTGGAGTACTCAATATTATCAAGTACGGATACGGTACCTTTACGTTGATTGTAGGTCCGGTTATGCTTGTTCCGCTCATTATCAGTGTTCCATACAGGCTGTGGAAGGACAGGAAAGATGGTATTTTAGACGATAACTATGAATTAAGATAGGTGTCCGCATGGCTTTGAACAGTTACGAATCAAAAGAAACTTCAGAAAGGTAGATATAGTATGAATCTGACAGAAGAATTAAAAGAAGAATTAATAAAATTGCCAACTGGAAATATAGCAGACAATAATAATCAGACACCGAATCAGGGGGTGATGGATACCGCAATCAAACCGGTGGATTCAAAAATGAAAATGATTGGACGTGCATTTACCGCCCAGTGTTTTCCCGGAGATAATCTTGCCTTGCATCAGGCAATTTATGCAGCAAAACCAGGCGATGTACTGATTTATTGAACCTGATGGCGGAGTATTCTCTATGTTTGATTATATAAAAACGGCGGGAGAAAGTTTGAGTTGAGCATTAAGAAAGATTTTACTGAGGGAAATATATCTGCTTATCTGGTGAGTCTTGCGGCACCACTGATGGCAGGAAACATATTGCAGGAATTTGTCAATTTGACTATTGGGGAGCATATGGGAAAAGCATATTCGGAATGAAAGTTAAAACAGGATAAAGAGTCGGTGAGTGAGATTGAAAAGAAATATCAGGGATTACTGGAAACGTTATCGCCAGAACAGGAAGAAGTGATTACGGAATACTGTAATGCAATTTTTAGCAGCGGAGCAGATACAGAAGAGTTTTTCTTTAAAGATGGTTCAAGCTGGTGGAGTCTCTCTAACACATACATTAAGTTGAGATATGGTTTTAATCCATTTAAAAGAGCTGTCCGCATATAGAAAACAAAAAGTGCTTGACAAAGATAATTAACATGTTTATTATATGCATAAATTGATATAGAGCTTGTCTCGGCATTAATGAAGGCTATAGATTTTACTGTTTCTGAACACAACAGTGTATCTATAGTCTTTATTTTTTATCAATTTCAATTTTATTCAAGATACAGCAAAGGCGCTGATAGGGATTATAGATACCCTGTTGGCGTCTTTTTTGCATCTACGGACAGATAGCCTGCCCATGGCTTATCTGTTTTATAGATGTGAAGATGATTCGTATGGGCAGAATCATTTCTGTACGCAAGGTGAAAGGAGCATATCACCAGTTGCTCTGGGGCAGGATGACATAGCAGATGCATATTATCCGTATGGAGAATGTAACATGCTTCAGGTAGCGTTTCTTGCAAGTCATTTACTATGGATGACTACATTTGAAGACATGGAAGAATTGTATAGTATGGTGACTACTTATGCAGGAAAAGTTCTTGGCTTGCAAAATCATATTCTGAAGGAAGATGGAGATGCAGATCTGGTTATTTTACAGGATAAAGATGTTTATCATGCGATATGGCATCATAAGGAGCCATTGGTTGTGATCAAGAATGGCAAAATTATAGATAACTAGAGCGTGTCTGAAAAATCATTCCTGCAATCTGCACACCTCAATTTACGG
>CAVCBH010000145.1:0-13147 GCA_963600375.1 bacterium
CCCGCAAATTGTGATGCACATCTTGCAGAAAGCATTTTTCAGACACGCTCTAGGGTAATCCGGCTAGAGATTTCTTCTATAGTGGCGTCTCCTAGGCATCTCCTTGCCTGCGGCAACTCAGAATTTATTTTTCTCGTATTCTTTCAGGGCAGTTAGTGCCTTTTTCGATAACGGATATAACATGATGATGTTAAATATCGTCATCAACCCAATTCCGACATCACCCAAATCCCAAACAATTGTATACGTAGCAAGTCCTCCAATAAAGAGCATCACTAATGCAAGAACTTTATAAGCAGTTTGTGAGAACCAGTTATCTCCAAAGAGATAGGCTATATTAGAACGTGCGTAAAACAGGATTCCAATAAAAGTAGAAAAACTGAACAACCATAAAGTTACAGCAATGAATACTACACCAAATGAGCCGAGATGATATTCCATTGCCTTTTGTAATAAGTCCATTCCAATAAGTCCATCTGTGAGACTGGTTGGAGTGAGAAGCATAATCATTGCGGTACAGCTACAGATCATGAGGGTATCAATGAAAACACCCAATGCCTGTGTTAATCCGACTTTGACAGGATTATCTGCAACAGCGGCTGCGGCTGCACAAGGGGCAGAACCGGAACCGGCTTCATTAGAAAAAAGTCCTCGTTTGATTCCGTTCATAAGAACGGCACCGAATCCACCGGCTGCTGCCTGACGGAATCCAAAAGCTTCAGAAAAGATTCGCGCAAATACACCAGGAAGCTGTGTAATATTTGTAATGATAATAAATAGTGTAATCAGTAGATAAAGTCCTGCCATGATAGGAACGATAATATCCAAAACTTTTACAGTTGCATTTTTTCGAAGTACGATGATTGCGGCAAGTGCTACGAGAATTACAGTGGTGTAAATTGGTGGAATGTGAAAAGCATTTTTAAAAGCAGATGCCACAGAATTACTTACTACCTGACTGATACCGCACCAGCATATAAGACCGGAAATGGCAAAAAGTACGGAAAGAAGTACGTAGCGTTTTTTCTTACCGGATTTTTCTTCGAAATAACGGTGAATATAGTAAGCAGGTCCGCCTCGATATCCGCCATAAAGGGGGTCTTTTTCTTTATAAATCTGTGACAAAGTTGCCTCAATAAAAGCAGTGGAAGAACCAATAAGGGCGGTTATCCACATCCAGAAAACTGCACCGGCTCCACCAGCGGAGATTGCGGCAACTACACCGACCAGATTTCCCATTCCAACACGGGTTGCTGTGGATACGATCAAAGTCTGAATAACAGAAAGTGCACTTTGTTCGTCTCCCTTTTTTTCAAAGAGTGCGCCGATCATATCTTTAAAGAGACGAATCGGTAGAAATCTTGTCCGAATCGTAAAGTAGATTCCGGTAGGAATCAATAAAATAACTAAAAGAGAAAGGGGGAGTGTTCCACCGCCTGGCAATGGCAGGATGAGCAAATCTCCCCATAAAAAGGTGTATACTGTTTCAATTAATTTGACCATATTCGTTTATATCCTCCTGAAAATAGTATATAATTTCTTTTCAATTTTGTAAATAAATAGTTGACTCCAGAAGAAAAATGGTATAAAATGGAAAAACAAACACGTAAATGGAATAAAATTACTTAAATGGAATTATAATACTTGGAGCGGGAGGGAGAGTTTTGAGGATAATTACCGTAATTGTGATTATTAGTATTTTGCTGTTGATTTCTATCATTGATTTTAAAGTCCAGATGATTCCGAATCAGTTGAATATGCTTTTGTTTATTGTTGGAATATGGAGTAGTTTTGTCTTTCCGGAGATTACATTTTCGGGCAGGTGTCTGGGAATATTTTCTGTTAGTGTTCCATTGCTGTTGTTTACGCTCCTATGTTCTGGAGGAATAGGAGGTGGAGATATTAAACTTATGGCGGCGAGTGGAATGTTGCTGGGAGTAAAGTGGAATATTTTTGCTGCCTGTATAGGGTTGATTTTAGGAGGATTTTATGGTCTTTTTCTATTGATCACGAGATGTGCCAGACGAAAAGATTGTTTTGCATTGGGGCCTTTTTTATGTATAGGAATTGCTATAATGTTTTGGGAGCAGATTTTTATAAAGATTTAAAAATTGAGGTGTGCATCTTGCAGAAAGCATTTTTCAAACACGCTCTGGAATTATACAAAAAATGCAATGAAAAATTATTGAGAAAAAATATAAAATAACACATATGTATATTGTATACAAAAGTGTTGGTTTTATAGCAAAAGCAACCTGAAATTGTTCTCCCAAAAATACGTTGTCAAGGGGAATTATTGGCATAAAAAGGCCATTTCGGGCAAGATTTTGTATTTTAGAAGGAACAGTTCCGAATAAGCTTTACATTGCCTCGAAAAAATGATAATATTATGTCGAATTTAAAATAAACCACAACTTTTGACAAGGAGGAATAATCAATGCCTAGAGCAAAACAGTCTATGGATGGAAATACCGCAGCAGCTCACGTAGCATATGCGTATACAGATGTTGCAGCTATCTATCCTATCACACCATCCAGTCCAATGGCTGATTCCGTTGACCAGTGGGCAGCAGCAGGACAGGAAAATATTTTTGGTAACCAGGTAGTTGTTAGTGAGATGCAGTCTGAGGCAGGTGCAGCAGGTACTGTTCATGGTTCTCTTGCAGCCGGTGCTATCACAACAACATTTACAGCATCCCAGGGTCTTCTTCTTATGATTCCTAACATGTATAAGATCGCCGCTGAGCAGCTTCCATGTGTATTTGATGTATCCGCACGTACAGTTGCAACACAGTCTCTGAACATTTTCGGTGACCACAGTGACGTATATGCATGTCGTCAGACAGGATTTGCTATGCTGGCAGAAACTAACCCACAGGAAGTTATGGACTTAAGCCCTGTAGCACATCTTGCTGCAATCGAAGGTAAAGTTCCATTCATCAACTTCTTTGATGGTTTCCGTACATCTCATGAGATTCAGAAGATCGAAAAATGGGATTATGCTGACTTAAAAGAAATGTGCAACATGGATGCAGTTAAAGCTTTCCGTGAGCATGCACTTAACCCAGAACACCCAGCTATGCGTGGTTCTCACGAAAATGGTGACGTATTCTTCCAGCACAGAGAAGCTTGTAACTCTGTTTACGAAGCTTTACCAGCTGTTGTTAAGAAATACATGGGCAAGATTAACGAAAAACTGGGAACTAACTATGACTTATTCAACTACTATGGTGCAGAAGATGCAGACCGCGTGATCATCGCTATGGGATCTATCTGTGACGTAGCAGAAGAAGTAATCGACTACTTAACAGCAAAAGGTGAAAAGGTTGGTTTAATCAAAGTTCGTTTATATCGTCCTTGGGTATCTTCAGCATTATTAGACGTTATTCCTAAGACAGCTAAGAAGATTGCTGTTCTTGACCGTACAAAAGAGCCTGGAGCATTAGGAGATCCTTTATATCTTGATGTTGCTACAACTCTTAGAGAAGCAGGTCTTAACGACATCATTCTTACAGCAGGACGTTATGGATTAGGTTCTAAAGATACTCCTCCTTCATCTGTATTTGCTATTTATAAAGAACTTGAAAAAGACGCTCCAAAGAGCCGTTTCACAATTGGTATCGTGGATGACGTTACAAACTTATCCTTACCAGAAGTTAAACCAGCTCCTATCACATCTACACCAGGTACAGTAGAGTGTAAGTTCTGGGGTCTTGGTGGAGACGGTACTGTAGGTGCTAACAAGAACTCTACAAAGATTATCGGTGACCACACAGATAAATACATCCAGGCATACTTCCAGTATGACTCCAAGAAAACAGGTGGTATCACAATTTCTCACCTTCGTTTTGGTGACAACCCAATCAGAAGCCCATACTACATTAATCAGGCTGACTTCGTAGCATGTCATAACCCATCTTATGTAGTTAAAGGTTACAAGATGGTTCAGGATGTTAAACCAGGCGGAATCTTCATGATTAACTGCCAGTGGTCTGACGAAGAATTAGATCATCATATGCCTGCAGCAGCTAAGAAGTATATTGCAGACAACAACGTTCAGTTATACACAATCAACGCTATTGATAAGGCTATCGAGATTGGTATGGGTAAACGTACTAACACAATCTTACAGTCCGCATTCTTCAAATTAGCGAACATCATGCCTATCGACGATGCAGTAGAATTCATGAAAGCAGCAGCTAAGAAGTCCTACAGCAAGAAGGGTGACGCTGTTGTAGAGATGAACTACAAAGCTATCGACGCTGGTGTAGATGCTGTTCATAAAGTAGAAGTTCCAGCTTCCTGGTCTAATCCAGCTCCAGATGCTCCTGCTAAAGAACTTACAGGACGTCCAGAGACAGTTAAGATGGTTAAGGAAATGATGGAACCTATCGGAATCATGGATGGTGACAGCCTGCCAGTATCTACATTTGTAGACAATGCTGACGGACAGTTCGAACTTGGTGCTTCCGCATATGAAAAACGTGGTACTGCTGTATCTGTTCCAGAATGGAATCCAGAAGCTTGTATCCAGTGTAACCAGTGTGCATTTGTATGTTCCCATGCTACAATTCGTCCTTTCTTAGTAAGCGAAGACGAAATTAAGGCAGCACCTGACAACATGAAAGTTGCAGATACAAAGCCAAAGGCAAGCGAATACAAATTTACAATGAGCGTATCTCCATTAGACTGTATGGGATGTGGTGAGTGTATCACAGTATGTCCGGCAGCAGCTAAGGGTGCATTAAAGATGGTTCCACAGGAAAGTCAGGCAGCAGAACAGCCAGTATTCGATTACTTAGTAGCAAGCGTTGGAAGAAAACCAGGCGCTCCTGCAGATACTACAGTTAAAGGATCTCAGTTCAATCAGCCATTACTTGAGTTCTCCGGATCTTGTGCAGGATGTGCAGAGACATCTTACGCTCGTCTGATTACTCAGTTATTTGGAGAGCATATGTACATCTCCAACGCAACAGGATGTTCATCCATCTGGGGTGGTCCTGCAGCAACAGCTCCATATACAGTAAACAAAGATTCCAAACAGGGACCAGCTTGGGCTAACTCCTTATTCGAGGATAACGCAGAGCACGGCTTTGGTATGTATCTTGGACAGAAGACTTTACGTGATCAGGCTATCGCTAAATTAGAGAAGATGGCAGCATCCGATAAAGCATCCGATGAATTTAAAGCAGCATTTGCTAAGTTCATGGAAACAAAAGACAATACAAAAGAAAATACACCTGATGCTCAGGCATTAATCGCTGAGGTAGAAAAAGCAGCAGCAGCCGGATGCCCAGATGCAGCAGAAGTATTAGAGAAGAAACAGTACCTCGCTAAGAAGTCCGTATGGATCTTCGGTGGTGACGGATGGGCATATGATATCGGTTTCGGTGGATTAGACCATGTATTAGCTTCCGGCGAGAATGTAAACATTATGGTATTCGATACTGAGATGTACTCCAACACAGGTGGACAGGCTTCTAAAGCTTCTAACATCGGTGAGGTTTGTCAGTTCGCAGCAGCTGGTAAAGAAATCAGCAAGAAGAGTCTTGCAGAGATCGCTATGAGCTACGGATATGTATACGTTGCACAGATCGCTCTTGGTGCTAACCCTAACCAGGCAGTTAAATGTCTTGCAGAGGCAGAAGCTTACAACGGACCATCTCTGATTATCGGATATGCTCCATGTGAACTTCACGGTATCGCTAAGGGTGGTATGAACCATTGCCAGGATGAGATGAAGAAAGCCGTTAAGGCTGGTTACTGGAACCTCTTCTCCTTCGACCCAGCTAAGAAAGCGGAAGGAAAGAATCCATTTACATTAACATCTAAAGAAGGTGACGGATCATATCAGGAATTCTTAAATAACGAATCCCGTTACACTCGTCTGATTAAGCCATTCCCAGAAAGAGCTGAAAGACTCTTCAACGAATCTGAGAAGGTTGCTAAAGAACGTTACGAGCACCTGCAGAGACTCGTTGAGCTTTATAAATAATAAAGCTTAGCTGACTAGTCAGATTAGTTATAGAAGATAAAACTTTATAAAATATAAAGGAGAAGCCGTGTGTCAGCTATGCTGGTGCATGGCTTCTTCTTTCCTTGGAATCAAGAACAATAGATGTATATTTCTGGCATTGGCCTATTATTTGCTTCTGGATAGATTTTTTTATATAAAACAATTTTTCTTTTTGGGGGTTAAAGGGAAAATGGTATTATTATTAATTGCTGTAGCAGTTGCTTTCGTGTTGTCACAAGGAGGAATAATATCTTATCCATTAAATTTAATAAAAAAATGGTGTTACAAGGAGCAGCAATCTTAAAGAGGATAATGCCTACAGATACAGCCAGATGCCGCAGCTTATTCCTTTTCACTTAATTTTCTTAAGTCATCCTGTATACAATATTAATAAAATGCAGGATTTTCATTTAAAAACTACATTTATAATTGTGCGAATTGTTTTTGAATCTAAAAATAACGATACAAAAACAATAAAAACAACAAACAAAATTGTATTTTTATAAGAACAAAGCATTTTAAAAAGTGATAAAACTACAACAAAATAACTATAATAAATCTAAAAACAAGAAAAAATCAGAAAATAATCTATTTAAAAATAAATAATCAAATTATTAGACAATTTACCTTAATGTTTATATTTACAGCCCATTTAAAATGTTGTAATATGATAACAACAAAAAGAAATGCAGGAAGTCATTACAACTGCTTCTGAAAATGATTTGTTACTTTTTAAATATGTAATTATTCAGAGACTTGTAGATTTTTATTCAGACTATGGATACTTAGTCAGAATCATGAAATCATAAGATCACAAGATTATGAGAGCATTAGAACATGAGAATCATAAGGTTTGATTAAGAGCTTCTGATAATTACGAATTACAAAAATATAACTTACAACTGATGAATAGTTACTATTTTATAGTGATGCAAGAAAGGGTGAGACCATGTATCAGGACAATGTGCGACAGGGTCTGTATGATCCAAGTCTGGAGCATGATAACTGTGGTATTGGTGCTGTAGTAAACATCAAGGGTCTTAGGAGCCATGAGACAGTATCGAATGCCTTGAAAATTGTTGAAAATCTTGAACATAGAGCCGGCAAGGACGCCGAGGGCAAGACAGGGGACGGAGTAGGAATCTTAGTGCAGATTTCCCATAAATTCTTTGAAAAAACCTGTAGTACTCTCGGTTTTTCTATTGGTAAGGAACGAGATTACGGTATTGGTATGTTCTTTATGCCACAGGATGAATTACAGAGAAACCGCGCGAAGAAAATGTTTGAGATTATCGTTGAGAAGGAAGGATTGAACTTCCTTGGCTGGAGAGAAGTTCCAGTTCAGCCGGGGATTCTCGGAAAGAAAGCAGCAGACTGTATGCCATGCATTATGCAGGGATTTGTAAAGAGACCGTTTGATGTTCCACGAGGACTTGACTTCGACCGCAGGCTTTATATTGTAAGACGAGTATTTGAGCAGTCCAATGATTCTGCTTATGTTGTTTCTTTAAGCAGTAGAACAATCGTATATAAAGGTATGTTCTTAGTTGGACAGTTAAGATTATTCTATAATGACCTTCAGGATAAGGATTATGAATCTGCAATCGCATTGGTTCATTCCCGTTTCTCCACGAACACAGTACCAAGCTGGGAGAAAGCACATCCTTATCGTTATATTGTTCATAACGGTGAAATCAATACCATCCGTGGTAATGCCGATAAGATGCTGGCCCGTGAAGAAAATATGGAATCAGATTATCTGAAAGATGAGATGATCAAGCTGACACCAGTTGTTGATCCAAATGGTTCTGACTCTGCAAGATTAGATAATACATTAGAGTTCCTCTTAATGAGTGGAATGCCACTTCCTCTGGCAATGATGATTACCATCCCGGAACCCTGGGAAAATAATGGAGGAATGAGCAGAGAAAAGAGAGACTTCTATCAGTACTACGCAACAATGATGGAACCGTGGGATGGACCTGCATCCATTCTTTTTACAGATGGAGATATTATGGGAGCCGTACTTGACCGTAATGGTCTTAGACCTTCCCGTTACTATATTACAGATGATGACCAGCTGATCCTTTCTTCAGAGGTTGGTGTATTAGACTTTGATACAACACATATTGTAAAGAAAGAGAGACTTCATCCTGGTAAAATGCTTCTTGTAGATACAGTAAAAGGTGAGCTCATTGACGATGAGATTTTAAAAGATTCTTATGTGAAGAAGCAGCCTTACGGTGAATGGTTATCTGATAATCTTGTATTCTTAAAAGATTTAAAGATTCCAAATGTTGCAGTAGAAGAGTACAGCTACAAAGAGAGCAACCGTCTGATGAAGGCATTTGGTTACACTTATGAAGAAGTGAAAGATTCCGTTTTACCAATGGCATTAAATGGAAATGAAGCGATTGGAGCGATGGGTACAGATACTCCGTTAGCAGTACTTTCTAAAAAGCATCATCCGTTATTTGATTATTTTAAACAGCTTTTTGCACAGGTAACAAACCCTCCAATTGATGCGATTCGTGAGGAAATTGTTACATCTACATCTATCTATGTTGGTGGAGAAGGTAATGTGTTAGAAGAGAAGGCAGAGAACTGTCATGTATTAAAGATTCACAATCCAATTTTAACAAATACAGACTTATTAAAGATTCGTTATGCAAAGGTAAAAAATATCAATGTAAAGGATGTACCGATTACTTACTATAAAGGAACACCACTTGATAAGGCAATCAATCATTTATATGTTGCTGTTGATCAGGCACATAAAAATGGTGCAAATGTGGTCATCCTTACAGACCGGGGTGTGGATGAGAACCATGTGGCAATTCCGTCCCTGTTGGCGGTATCCGCTGTACATCATCATCTTATTGAAACAAAGAAGAGTACTTCTGTAAGTATTATCTTAGAGAGCGGTGAGCCAAGAGAAGTACATCATTTTGCAACATTATTAGGTTATGGTGCATGTGCGATCAACCCATATCTGGCACAGTTCAGTATTAAGAAGCTTATTCAGGATGGCTTATTGAAGAAAGATTACTATGCAGCAGTCAGTGACTATAATAATGCAGTCCTTCATGGTATTGTAAAAATTGCATCTAAGATGGGTATTTCTACACTGCAGTCCTATCAGGGTTCTCAGATTTTTGAGGCAGTTGGTATCAGTAAGAAAGTCATTGATGATTACTTTACAAATACAGTAAGCCGTGTAGAAGGTATCACGATTGAAGATATTGCAGAAGATGTAGATTACCATCATTCCAAAGCATTTGATATGTTAGGATTGAAAAATGATCTCGGCCTGGATAGTGAAGGTGATCATAAATACAGAAGCGGAAAAGAAGAGCATCTGTATAATCCACTGACGATTCATACATTACAGACAGCGGCATGGACTAATGACTATGATCTGTTCAAACAGTATACATCAATGATAAATAAAGAAACTTCTCCAGTAAGTCTTCGTGGATTAATGGATTTCAATTATCCATCCAAAGGAATTCCTATCGAAGAAGTTGAATCTGTAGACTCTATCGTAAAACGATTTAAGACAGGTGCTATGAGTTACGGTTCTATTTCCAAAGAAGCCCATGAGACTCTGGCAATTGCAATGAACATGATTCATGGTAAATCAAACACTGGTGAAGGTGGAGAAGATTTGGAACGTCTGACGGTTGGTCCAGACGGACTGAATAAATGCTCTGCGATCAAGCAGGTGGCTTCAGGACGTTTCGGTGTAACAAGCCGTTATCTCGTAAGTGCACAGGAAATTCAGATCAAAATGGCACAGGGAGCAAAACCTGGTGAAGGTGGGCATTTGCCAGCAGGAAAGGTATATCCTTGGATTGCAAAGACAAGACATTCAACACCTGGTGTAGGACTTATCTCACCACCACCTCATCACGATATTTACAGTATCGAAGATCTGGCACAGTTAATTTATGATCTGAAAAATGCAAACAGGGATGCCCGGATTTCTGTTAAGCTGGTATCAGAGGCGGGAGTAGGAACAGTTGCAGCCGGTGTGGCAAAAGCAGGAGCACAGGTAATTCTTATTTCAGGATATGATGGTGGTACAGGTGCAGCACCTCGTAATTCATCCATTCATAATGCCGGACTTCCATGGGAACTTGGCCTTGCCGAGACGCATCAGACATTGATCAAAAATGATCTTCGTAATAAAGTCATCATTGAGACAGACGGTAAGCTGATGAGTGGGCGTGATGTAGCAATGGCAGCAGCACTTGGAGCAGAAGAATTTGGATTCGCTACTGGTCCGCTGATTACAATGGGCTGTGTTATGATGAGGGTATGTAACTTAGATACCTGCCCGGTTGGTATTGCAACACAGAATCCAGAACTTAGAAAACGTTTCAAAGGTAAACCAGAATATGTTGTAAATTATATGAAGTTCATTGCACAGGAAATGCGTGAATATATGGCAAAACTGGGTGTTCGGACGGTTGATGAGCTGGTAGGACGTACCGATCTTCTGAAAGAACTTCCGGAAGCAAAAGAGTACCACTTAGATTTATCTGCTATTTTAAATAATCCATATGTAGATAAAAAACATCCAATCTGCTATACAAAGAAGAACGAATATAATTTTGAATTAGAAAAGACATTAGATGAAAAAGTTCTTCTTACTAAGTTAAAGACAGCACTTGATAAAAAACAAAAGAGAAGCATTTCTATTGATGTAGGAAATACAAACCGTTCTTTCGGTACGATCTTTGGTTCTGAAATTACAAAGAAATATTATAATACACTGGAAGATGATACATTTACTGTACAGTGTACAGGTGCTGGCGGACAGAGTTTTGGTGCATTTATTCCAAATGGTCTTACATTAGAGCTTGTCGGCGACAGTAATGACTACTTTGGAAAAGGATTATCAGGTGGTAAGCTTGTTGTTTATCCTCCGAAGGGAATTCGCTTTAAAGCCGAAGAAAATATTATCGTTGGTAATGTAGCCCTTTATGGTGCAACAAGCGGTCAGGCTTACATTAATGGTGTGGCTGGTGAACGTTTCTGTGTTCGTAACTCTGGTGCAACAGCAGTTGTAGAAGGTGTTGGCGATCATGGATGTGAATATATGACTGGTGGTAAAGTCTTAATTATCGGTAAGACAGGTAAGAACTTTGCAGCCGGAATGAGTGGTGGTGTCGCTTATGTTCTTGATGAGGATAATGACTTATATTTAAGCATTAACAAGAGAATGGTTTCTTCTGAGCCAGTTGTTTCTAAATATGATGTTATGGAAATTAAGGATATGATTACTGCTCATGTAGCATATACAAATTCTGAAAAAGGTAAAGAAATTTTGAATGATTTCAGCAAATATTTGCCGAAGTTTAAGAAAATCATACCACATGATTACAAGAAGATGCTTCAGAAGATTTCCCAGATGGAAGGAAAAGGTCTTAGTGCAGAGCAGGCACAGATTGAAGCATTTTATGAAATTAAAAGAGGATAGGAGGAGAGCGCTATGGGAAAACCAACTGGATTTTTAGAATATGAACGTAAAGAAAGCGTAGGTGAAGCGCCGTTAAAAAGAATCAAACATTTTAACGAATTTCACACTCCCCTGTCCAAAAAAGAACAGGAGAGACAAGGCGCAAGATGTATGAACTGTGGAGTTCCATTTTGCCAGTCTGGTATTTTAATTAAAGGAATGGTTACAGGATGCCCTCTTAATAACCTGATTCCTGAATGGAATGATGCAACTTATACAGGAAACTGGGATGAGGCATATTATCGTCTGAAAAAGACAAATCCATTCCCTGAATTTACAGGTCGTGTATGCCCGCATCCTTGTGAAGTAGGCTGTACCTGTAACCTGAATGGTGATCCGGTTAACATCAAAGAAAAAGAGTTAAGCATTATAGAGAGGGCTTATGAAAGTGGCCTGATCAAACCGGAACCACCGGAAGTTCGAACAGGAAAAACAGTTGCTATCGTAGGTTCCGGTCCATCCGGACTCTGCGTGGCAGAGTACTTAAACCGCCGTGGACATTCTGTAACTGTTTATGAGCGTTCCGACCGTCCTGGAGGACTGCTTATGTACGGAATTCCTAACATGAAGCTTGAAAAAACATATATCCAGAGAAAAGTAGAGCTCATGGAAAAAGAAGGCGTTGTATTTAAGACAGGTGTAAATGTTGGTGTAGACGTAAAAGCACAGGATTTAAAGAAACAATATGATGCTGTTGTACTTTGCTGTGGAGCCTCTAATCCAAGAGACATCAAAGCACCGGGCAGAAAGAGCAAAGGTATTTATTTTGCAGTAGATTACTTAAAAGCAGCAACAAAGAGTCTTTTAGATTCCAATTTTGCAGATAAGAAATATATTGATGCCAAAGATAAGAATGTCATGGTTATCGGTGGTGGTGATACAGGAAATGACTGCGTAGGAACTTCTATCCGTTTAGGATGTAAGAGTCTGATTCAGTTAGAAATGATGCCAAAACTTCCAGACGAACGCCAGCCGAATAACCCATGGCCGGAATGGCCAAGAGTCTGCAAGACAGATTATGGTCAGGAAGAAGCCATCGCTGTATTTGGCAAAGACCCACGAGTATATCAGACAACCGTAAAAGAATTTATTGCCAATGAAAAAGGTGAGGTTTGCAAGGCAAAACTTGTGAAACTCGAAAGTAAATTCGACAAAAAAGCCGGAAGAAACATCATGGCAGAAGTCGCAGGCAGCGAGTACGAAGTACCTGTTGATTTAGTATTAATCGCAGCAGGATTCTTAGGAAGTCAGCCATATGTTACAAAAGCTTTTGGTTTAGATCTCACAGAACGCACAAATGTAAAGACGGAAGCAGGACATTTTAAGACAAATGTAGAGAATGTCTTTACTGCAGGTGATATGCATCGAGGACAGTCACTGGTTGTATGGGCAATCAGGGAAGGCCGCGATTGTGCGAGAGAAGTTGATAAAGCTCTGATGGGATATTCGAATCTGTAACTTCTGATTTGCCGCAGGCAAGGAGACGCTCCTCAAAAGAGACAATAGCCTATATTTGTGACTCTATCACTGTGGGTTGAATGTTCGCTTAAATGCTCGCATTCAATCCTCGCTCTGTTATGAAGTGACTTTTGTCAAGAGGCAAAATA
>CAVCBH010000146.1:0-4696 GCA_963600375.1 bacterium
ACCTGCAGCGACGAAAGTCACAAATATAGGTTATTTCTCTTTCTGTGGGCGTCTACTTTGCCTGCGGCAAATTACAATTCACAATTATTCACTGTTCTTGGGAACGGAATCGCATCTCTGATGTTGGAGATTCCCGTCAGATACATGACACATCTCTCAAATCCAAGTCCAAATCCTGAGTGATGTGTGGAACCGTATTTACGCAGGTCTAAGTAGAACTGATAGTTCTCCTCGTCCAATCCAACTTCTTCCATACGTTTTCTGAGCAGGTCATAGTCATCTTCTCTCTGGCTTCCGCCGATAATTTCTCCAATGCCTGGTACAAGACAATCCATTGCAGCTACTGTCTTTCCGTCCGGATTAAGCTTCATGTAAAAAGCCTTGATTTCCTTTGGATAATCGGTTACGAATACTGGACGTTTGAATACTTCTTCTGTAAGATAACGTTCGTGTTCTGTCTGCAAATCTGTACCCCAGGATACTTTATATTCAAATTTATCGTTATGTTTTTCAAGGATTTCTACAGCCTCTGTGTAAGTCACCTGTCCAAATTCAGAATTCAATACATGATTCAGTCTGTCTTTTAAGCCTTTGTCCACAAACTGATTCAAGAAATCCATTTCCTCTGGTGCATTCTCCATAACGTATGAAATAACATATTTAAGCATTGCCTCTGCTACTTCCATGTCATCTTTTAAATCTGCAAATGCCATCTCCGGTTCGATCATCCAGAACTCTGCTGCATGACGGGCTGTATTGGAATTCTCGGCGCGGAAGGTTGGTCCAAAAGTATAAGTGTTACGGAACGCCTGTGCAAATGTTTCAACATTAAGCTGTCCGCTTACGGTAAGATTCGTTGGCTTTCCAAAGAAATCCTGTGAGAAGTCTACTTTTCCTTCTTCGTTTTTTGGAATATTATTTAAGTCAAGTGTTGTAACCTGAAACATCTCTCCAGCTCCCTCACAGTCACTTGCGGTAATGAGTGGAGTGTGTACATAAACAAATCCTCTCTCCTGGAAGAACTGGTGAATCGCATACGCTGCCATAGAACGAATACGAAATACTGCCTGGAATGTATTTGTTCTTGGACGAAGATGGGAAATTGTTCTTAAATATTCTAAACTGTGACGCTTCTTCTGCAATGGATAATCCGGTGCGGATGCTCCCTCTAAAGTAACAGAAGCTGCCTGAATCTCAAATGGCTGCTTTGCCTGAGGAGTTGGAACCAGAGTTCCTTCTACGATTACTGCTGCTCCCACATTCATCTTTGAAATCTCCTGAAAATTCTCGAGTTTCTCCTCATATACAACCTGAATTGGCTTAAAAAAAGTTCCATCATGAAGTACGAGAAATCCAAAATGCTTCGAACCACGGATACTGCGAATCCATCCTCCGATCCTTACCTCTTTATTCAAAAATTCTTCACTGTTCTTATAAATCTCACGAATTGTCATAATATAGCAATCCTTTCTTCTAATTATTTTTAATTATCTTAAGGTACCATTTCTAATTATTTTTAATTAGACAAACCTGTTTTTATTCTATCGCAAACCTCACATAATTACCACTGTTTTTTCTAAGTTGCCGCAGGCAAGGGAAAAGTTTATATTCTTTTCTTTACCCGGTAAATATTACATGATTGATTTGTCAGTTTGTTTGACACGTACATGATATAAATATTTTCTCCTGATGTAACTTTTACCCCTTCCGGTTCTCTGTAAGAAAGTCTCTTTGCACCACGAATTATTACTCTTCTGCTGGCTCCTGAAGCAAAATTATACCTTCGAATTCTTGTCGGATGATACGATGCAGATGTGTGATGCTCCCGATTGTATGTCTTAAGAAAAGACTTTCTTGGACTTCCTTCTATCGTATAGACAGAAGTTTTATATAGGTCAAATCCCTGAAAGTCTCCATTGCTTGCATCAATACTGAATCGTTTTACAGGACTTCCTGGATTGATAAACTTTCCATCGATCAGATTATAAACCTGGAAATACTGTCTTCCATTATATGTATAGCGCACTGCCATCTGTGTATTATTTTCATTGATTGCCGGATAGACATTCATCATATATTTTTTTAACTTGATATCCGGAATTTTGTAACGGACTGCACCGTGTTTTCGGAGTGTTGTATTCTTTCGGTAAGGAAATCCAGTAATTGTTCTGGACACATCACTTCCTTTTTTACAGTCACCTCCTGTCCAAAGCCAGGTTTTCCCGTTCACTGTAGAACAATCCAGATTTGTTCCATGTCCAAACCCTTTTAAATCCATATGATCTTTCTTATAGCGATTAAATCCTGTGTATCTTACCCGGGTAATACGCAGGTCACCCCGATAAGGATTGATCATCTGTATGTAATAATAATATTTTGAATCCATCGTAAAAGACTGAATCCATCGGCGCGATGCCAGTTTTGTCACTTTTCGTATGACCTGAAGATCACTTGATGCCGGTTCCCGTGGAGTGACATCTCTCTTTACTACTTTTGCCTCTGCCTTTACTGAATAATTTTGAAATGCTGCGCCAAAAGCAAACAACAAAAACAGTACCATCAGCATCTTATATTTCTTCATTTTTCTTTCCTTTCTTTTTCCTGAAAATATTTCTGATCTTTTATATTGTATCATTAAAATTATATACAAATATGACACTACATTAAAACGCGTTGGAAAAATGTTTTTTTACAGAATGATTTTTCAAGCAGGCTCTGGAGTGTGTTTGAAAAATGCTTTCTGCAAGATGTGCATCACAATTTGCGGGAGATTTCGCCTGAATGAGGGCGGCGTAGTGGGCTACGGTAACCGAATGAAGGCAAAATATACCGTAAATTGAGGTGTGCAGATTGCAGGAATGATTTTTCAAACACGCTCTGGTCACTTTTAACATTTTACATAGTTAAATGCTGTAATTTTTTTATAAAATGTAGTATAATATAATTATCATATATATAATGTACTTTCAGAATCTTTTTGTGTTTAATTTTTATGAGAAGATTTTTTTCAGTTGTATGCAAATTTAGAAAACGCATGCGGTGTGTACGTTAATAAATTTGCATGCAGTTACTGGAAAATCGTCCGCAAAAGCAAGTGCAGGAAAGAACCCGAAAGTGCATCGTAGCAAAGAGGAGGTATATTATGAAAAAAAAGGATGAACAGGAAAGGAATATAGCCTCCCGGCTGTATAACCTCGATAAAAAAGTTTATGAAGCAACCGGCAGCACTTTAGGTCGTGTTTTTCCTTCCAGTCCATCGTTCGCTTTAGAGAAAATCATTGATTCCCTTAAAATAAATCGGGAACATTTTCTAAAAAACGAGATGACCCTGATTGCCAATATGATCGGCACTATCAGAGATGAGGGAAAGGCTTCCCCACTCAAACAGGAATATGACGAGCTCGAAAAGGATATTCTCGCTTATAGTCCTGGTATTATTTTACCACACAGTATTGATAATAACGATGCGGTTGCCTCTCGTCGTTTTTCTTCTGATAACAAGCTCATCATTTGTATCAGCAGACAGTTTGGAACCGGGGGACATACCATCGGATTTGAGCTTGCTCAAAAACTCGGCATCGCTTACTACGATAAAGAGATTATACATCTGGCCTGTGACCGAATGGGGTTAAATTCAAAAAATATTACAGATTATGGTAGTGACAGTTCTGGAAGCAGTCGTGGCATATTCACCAACTTGGGAAAGGCTTCGAAAAAGTTTTTCTCCACACAGTCTGATATGCTCTTTTTCACACAGAGTAAACTTATCTGTGAAATGGCTTCACAGGAAAGCTGCATTATTATGGGACGCTGTGCTGATGTCGTTCTTACTAATAACAACATTCCGCATCTTTCCATTTTCTTATCTGCCCCGTTTAAAGAAAGAGTAAAATACGAGATGGGTATTGCTTCCTGTGACTATAAGACCGCTTCTGCCAAAGTCAAAACAATGGATCAGGAACGAAAGAATTACTATCAGTACTACACCGGCCGTCAGTGGGGGTACGCCGGCAACTACGACTTATGTGTGAATACATTCTTTTACGGACATGAGGAAACAATTCAGGTGCTTTATAATATGGCTGAATTATCCTGCAAGAAAAACTAATCGGAGGACACAATGAAATTTCACAGAGTTTTACTATTTACTTCTATCCAGATGGACATCACACCGGTAGGCGATGACCTTCATGTACTTCTTACCTGCGGCGGCGAGAACCGCCTTGGGTGCACTGCATTTTCGACACCCGTTCCAGATACAGATCCTGTGGAATGTGAGACTTCTGTCATCACAGATGTAGATAACCCGGAAGATCTGTTCTGCCCATATATTGCGGAAAGTCTCTGCAAAAAGACCAGGCAGCGTGTTTTATGCACCGGCGGTATCTTTGTTGATAAACCGGATGAGCATCAGATGGATAAGCTTTATGAGAATGTCGATGAGATGATAATGGACTGGGTTCATTTTTTGGATTAATTCGTTAAGTAACAAGGAACCCCCATCCTCAAATCCCACAACCACTATTTCAATTCAAACAAAAGTGAGTCAAAATCAACGCTTAGAAGAAGAGGTCTAATCATAACGAAAATAATAATGCAATCAAAAGCAGCCAAAGTCAGTTCCAAAAGAGCGAAGCAATTCTATATTTGTGGCCTTAGAGCGTGTCTGAAAAATGCTTTCTGCAAGATGTGCATC
>CAVCBH010000147.1:0-2366 GCA_963600375.1 bacterium
AGGTAAATCCACGATATTACAAATGTGAGGTCACTTCATATTATCTAAGGCCACAGATATAGGATATCTTCTCTCTTCCGGGGCTGACAGTGGCTGGAGTTCTGGAGTTAATGAATTAAATCGCTACCAATACATATTCATATATTCCCTGGCCTTGTCCTCTGATAATGCAAATTCCTCTATTAAATTTTTTAGAGTATCGTTCTCATTAATATGAAACTTTTTACAGGTATGTATCGTTCCTTCGATTTTAGCCTTTTTCCCTTCTTGTTTTTTCATTTCCTCTAACATTTCCACGAATGGGTCAGTCATATTGGAATCACTTCCTTTCTCTTTTTCTGCTAATACCTGTTTGATAATTGCCTGCGAATTTACAACAGAACCTAAGGTCAATCCTAATTCGGTTGATAATTTTTTATCTTTATACATTCTCTGAAAGGATTCATAGTCCTTATTGTAGATAGAACGTATTAGTTCAAATAGATTGTTGATGTCTTGATTTTTAAAGTAGAGATCGTCACTTTTTCTTACTTGAATCAGATTCATTTTATAATCTGATACTAATGGTTTTAAGTATTCTGGTATCACCAGCATATCCATTAAATTGAAAGGACCATCCCAATCTTGTTGTCCATAGTATATGCATAAACTGATTACGGGATGCAGGCGATCCTCTTTTTTTAATGCAGATAAGAATTCATCAGGAGTACTATAATTTTTTTCTTTTTTGTTTTTGGCAGCTATTTCATTATATTCTTTTAAATAAATTAGCGAATCGGCTATCATATGTCTTAGAGGCATAGCATAATGAATCTTCTCCTGATTTTCCAGTCCCCAGATAATAAAATCAACACCATATGCTGTTTTTCGAACAACATCCAGTATTCGCTGGACAGTTTCTGCATGATTGTTGAACTTAATTACAGAGGAGACATCCGTATCCACTTCTTTTAAATCACTTGGCTTTAGTACAGGTTTTCCGTTGAATAATACAGTGTTAAATAAGTCTGCGAATCGCTGATTATTCTTCCAGAAATTCTTTAGTATAGTGTCCGGTTTTACTTGATTTCTAGTAGTCGATTTTGACACCTTCCCTTCTGGTATATAACTATAACCAATGATTAATTGCAAATTAATGTTACCATATTTTTCTTTATATGTCAATAAATTCATTGAGAAATATAGTAAAAATATTTATAGTATGACAGTAACAATCTAATTCAACCAAATCCAGCCACTGTCAGAAACCTGGAAGATACATACTGCATATTTGTGGCCTGGGAGCAAGTGTTGGATGTGAGTGCTTAAGCGAACATTCAACACGCCGCGACGAAAGTCACAAATATGCAGTATGTATCTTCCAGGTTTCGTCTGTTTAGCTTTAATGAATTAACTCCCAATTTATGTTATACTAAAAACTGAATTGACTATAGTCTATAAAAGAATGGAGATCACATAAATGAAAAAGTTAGTAATTGCAGAAAAACCCTCCGTAGGCCGTGACATCGCCCGTGTTCTGGGCTGTAAGCAGCAGAGCAGAAAGTTCATTGAAGGAGACAAGTACATCGTAACCTGGGGGCTTGGTCATCTGGTGACGCTGGCGGATCCGGAAGGGTATGATAAGAAGTTGAAGACCTGGAGAATGGAAGATCTCCCAATGATGCCGGAGCGTTTTAAGCTCGTTGTAATTCCACAGACGAGAGCGCAGTTCCAGGCAGTGAAATCTCTGATCGACAGAAAAGATGTCGGAGAGATTATTATTGCGACAGATGCCGGACGTGAGGGAGAACTGGTTGCCAGATGGATTCTGGCAAAGGCAGGAAATAAGAAGCCGTTGAAGAGATTATGGATTTCTTCTGTGACAGATAAGGCAATCCGTGACGGATTTGCACATCTTAAGAATGCGAAGGAGTACGAGAATCTTTACCATGCAGCAACAGCAAGAGCAGAGTCAGATTGGCTGGTAGGTATTAATGCAACGAGAGCGTTGACCTGTAAGTATAATGCACAGCTTTCCTGTGGAAGAGTGCAGACACCGACACTTGCTATGATCGCAGCAAGAGAAGAAGAAATCAGGCATTTTGTGCCAAAGCCATATTACGGACTTCAGATTACTGGTAAAGGGGTTACCTTTACATGGAAAGATAAAAAGTCTGGAAGTTCTGCAACATTTTCCAAAGAGAAGAGCGAAGAGATTTATAAGAAGATTTTCGGGAAGACAGCGGTTGTTGCTGAAGTAAAAAAGACGAAAAAAAGCTCTCAGCCGGAAGGGCTTTATGATCTGACGGATCTTTCAAGAGATGCGAACCAGAGATTTGGTTTTTCAGCCAAGCAGACATTAAATATTATGCAGAGTCTGTATGAAC
>CAVCBH010000148.1:0-20500 GCA_963600375.1 bacterium
GGCCAATATTTCCTCAATTATGAAAGGAAAAGCAGGAAGGCCGGGCGAGGTTGTTGGAACAATTGAGTATGTTCCCGGGAATTATTTAGGAGAAATTTATGCAAATACGAGTGGTGGAATTTTTGGAAAGATAACGAAAAACAAAAGAGAATTTTGTACAGGGGAAAAAATACCTGTTGCCAAAAAAACAGAGATAGAGACAGGAAAAGCATATATTAGAAGTAGTGTCAGCGGAGAAAGTAAAGACTACACGATTGCGATAGAAAAGATATTTCTCCATGAAAAAGATTCCCTGAAAACATTGAAGATTAAAGTGACGGACCCGGAACTGATCGGACTTACAGGTGGGATTATTCAGGGACTTAGTGGAAGTCCTATTTTACAAAATGGAAAGCTGGTTGGGGCAGTAACCCACGTTTTGATTGACAATCCTGAAATGGGTTATGGAATATTTGCAGAAAGTATGCTGGAATAGAGAGGTGAAAGTTGCAATAAGAATATTGCAGAAATAGGACAGGGATGTTTGTATAGATTGCGATAAAAAGGCTTATACAGATAACACAAAAGAATATCCCTCACGATACCTTAGAATAAAGGTATTGTGAGGGATATTCTTTTGTGTTTCTGGTAGTTGCTACCCAATGTTCGCCTTTACATATTCCTTGATTGCTTCAAAGCTCTCTTTACTGATAACATGTTCTATCTTACAGGCATCTTTTTCTGCGATTTCGGCAGAAACGCCTAATTTTTCCAAACATGATGTAAGTAATTGATGTCGTTCATAAATCATATCTGCGATTGCCTTACCAGATTCTGTAAGATAAATATATCCAGCATCGGTTACAGTGATATGATTCTTCTCGCGAAGGTTCTTCATGGCAATACTTACGCTTGATTTCTTAAAGTCAAGCTGATTAGCGACATCAACGGAACGAACAACGGGAAGTCTTTTACTGAGAACTAAAATAGTCTCTAAATAGTTTTCAGCAGATTCGTTGTTTTTCTCCTTCAAAATAATCACCTCAATAAACGTATAAATTCGATTATTATTGTTAGTATAACATATTGGTGCCAATTTTTCAAACAAAGCTAATGAAAAAATACCTCTTTAAAAAAGGAAGGTAAGGTGCTAAACTGTAACGAGAATATTTAAAAGTATTTTAAATAAGATTTTAAATCAATTTAATAGAAAGGATGAAAAGAGGAATTTTATGAAGAAACTATTGTACTTTATGAGGGATTACAAAAAAGAAAGTGTTTTGGCTCCTTTATTTAAGATGTTAGAGGCTTTCTTTGAATTGTTTGTACCGTTAGTTGTCGCCTCGATTATTGATGACGGTATTGTCCCAAAGAATCAGGGGCATGTTATAAGAATGTGTCTTATTCTTTTAGCTTTAGCGGCGGTAGGACTTACCTGTTCGATCACGGCACAGTATTTCGCGGCAAAGTCTGCGGTGGGAGCGGCAACCGGAATCCGATATGAGCTCTTTACCCATATCCAGACATTAGGATATCAGGAGATGGATACGATTGGTACGTCCACTCTGATTACACGCATGACGAGTGATATCAATCAGGTACAGAATGGAATTAATCTGGTGCTTCGATTGTTCCTTCGTTCTCCGTTTATCGTATTTGGTGCGATGATTATGGCGTTTACTATTGATGTAAAGGCAGCGATGATTTTTGTTGTTGCGATTATTTTATTATCGATCGTAGTTTTTGGAGTTATGTTTATTACAAAGCCGCTTTATAAGAAGGTACAGGCTGGACTTGATACGATTCTTGGAACAACCAGAGAGAATCTTACCGGGGTAAGAGTGATTCGCGCCTTTCATCAGGAACAGACAGAGTATGAGAAGTTTTTAAGGGAAAATGAGCAGCTTACTTCTTTACAAAAGCTTGCAGGTAAGATATCCGGTCTTACCAATCCACTTACTTTTGTGATTATTAACTTTGCGATTCTGGTTCTTATTCACACAGGAGCCGTTCGGGTAAGTCTTGGTACATTATCACAGGGACAGGTTGTTGCTCTGTATAACTATATGTCCCAGATTCTTGTGGAGCTTATCAAGTTAGCGAACCTGATCATTTCCGTAACAAGAGCAATGGCATGTTTTAACCGTATTCAGGATATTTTTGGCATTGAGCCATCCATGAAGGAAGGAACAAAGGTTGCTGGGGCTAAGAAAAAGGATGGTGTTCCTGCGGTAGAATTTAAAAATGTTTCATTTACTTACGCTGGAGGCGGTGACCATGCGATAGAGAATATTTCTTTTAAAGCAATGCCGGGACAGACAATAGGTATTATCGGTGGTACGGGTTCTGGAAAGTCTACATTGGTCAATCTGATTCCACGATTTTATGAGGTGACAGAGGGAGAAGTAGATATCGCAGGGGAGAATGTACAGGAATATACGTATGAATCGCTTCGTAATACGGTTGCTGTTGTACCGCAAAAGGCACAGCTTTTTGCAGGAACAATACAGGATAATCTGACATTTGGATGTCCGAATGCGACAGAGGAACAGATAGAAGAAGCACTTATGATTTCTCAGGCAAAGGAGTTTGTTGATACAAAGGAAGGAAGACTCTTAGCAAAGGTTGAACAGGGAGGAAAGAATCTCTCTGGTGGACAAAGACAGAGACTGACTTTGGCAAGAGCATTAGTGCCGCAGTCCGATATTCTTATTATGGATGACAGTGCATCGGCACTTGATTATGCAACGGATGCGAAGCTTCGAAAAGCCATTCAGGGTATGAAGAGAAAACCAACGGTATTTATTGTTTCGCAGAGAACTTCTTCGATTCAGAATGCTGATCTTATTTTAGTACTCGATGATGGAAAAATCGCAGGCAGGGGAACGCATGAACAATTGCTTGATTCCTGTGAGATTTACCGTGAAATTTATGAGACACAGTTTAAGAAGGAGGAAGCGTAAATGGCAGAGCAAAAAACAAATGTCAAAAGAAAAAGCACAATGAAAAAAGTGTGGCGTTATTTAAAAAATTACCGCGTTCTTCTTATCGTGTCAATTATTATGGCAGCACTTACAGTTGCAGGAACATTATATGTCCCGATTCTTGTCGGAGATGCGATTGATTATATTATCAAAAAGGGACAGGTTGATTTTGTGGCAATCGCAAAGATCTTAGAAAAAGGAGCGATAGTCATTGTCCTTACCGGAGTTGCACAGTGGATCATGAATGTCTGCAATAACCATATTACGTTCCATGTGACAAGAGATATTCGAAATGAAGCAATGAAAAAGATTGAAAAGCTGCCACTGAAATATATTGACGGACACTCTTATGGTGATGTAGTAAGCCGTGTCATCGCAGATGTTGACCAGTTTGCAGACGGTCTTTTGATGGGATTTACGCAGTTTTTTACTGGAGTCGTTACCATTATTGGTACACTTGGCTTTATTTTCTCCATTCATGCAGGAATTGCATTATTAGTCGTTTGTCTGACACCAATTTCTTTACTGGTTGCCCGTTTTATTGCAACACATACGTACTCTATGTTTAAACTACAGTCTGAGACAAGGGGAGAGCAGACCGCGTTAATTGAGGAAATGATTCAAGGAGAGAAAGTTGTAAAAGCCTTTGGTTATGAGAAAAGAGCAGGAGAACGATTTGCAAAAGTAAACGATAAGCTCCAGGGATATTCTCTGAAAGCTATTTTCTTTTCCTCTATTACCAATCCATCCACCCGTTTTGTAAATAGTATTGTTTATGCGAGCGTTGCATTAAGTGGCGCGCTTACTGCAATCGGAGGAGGACTCAGTGTCGGACAGCTTACCTGTCTGTTAAGTTATGCAAATCAGTATACAAAGCCATTTAATGAGATTTCCGGTGTAGTAACCGAATTGCAGAATGCATTGGCCTGCGCTGCCCGTATTTTTGAACTTATTGAAGAAACACCGGAAAGTGATGATAAAAAAGATGCGGTCGTTTTAGAAAAACCAGAAGGAAATGTTGAGCTTTCTCATGTGAAGTTCTCTTATACAGAGGATAAAACACTGATTGAAGACTTTAATCTTAACGTACAAAAAGGACAGCGAATTGCAATTGTTGGTCCGACAGGATGTGGAAAAACAACGATTATCAATCTTCTGATGCGTTTTTATGACGTCAACGAAGGAAAAATCATGGTAGAAGGTACTGATATCCGGGACATTACAAGAGAAAGTTTAAGAACATCTTATGGTATGGTCTTGCAGGATACATGGCTTCGAAGCGGAACCATCCGTGACAATATTACGATGGGACGAGAGGGCTTTAGTGATGAGCAGATCATTGCAGCGGCAAAAGAAGCTCATTCCTACAGCTTTATTAAGAAGATGCCAAAGGGATTAGATACCTACATCACAGAAGACGGAGCAGGAATGAGCCAGGGTCAAAAACAGCTCCTTTGTATTACAAGAGTAATGCTTGACCTGCCGTCCATGTTAATTCTTGATGAGGCAACCTCATCCATTGATACCCGTACCGAACAAAAAATTCAGAATGCATTTGCAAAGATGATGGCAGGACGTACCAGCTTTATTGTAGCGCACCGTCTGTCAACGATTCAGAATGCGGATGTTATTCTCGTGATGAGAGACGGGCATATTATCGAACAGGGAAATCATGAGGAACTGCTGAAACAGAATGGATTCTATGCAAATCTGTATAACAGCCAATTTGCAAGCCAGGTTACTATTCATTAAGAACTAACAGACGCTTCTAGAGAGAGCCTATATCCTATATTTGTGACTCTATCACTGTGGGTTGAATGTTCGCTTGCACGCTCGCATTCAACCCACAGTGATAGAGTCACAAATATAGGATGGTTTCTCTCTTCTCGGGCGTCTGTTTATCAATGAATTAAATAGTAGTAATTGGATATGGAAAATGAGAAAGAATTTTTGTTTAACGTCTTGTATACTTTGTTCAAATTTTATATAATAAGAACTGTGCTACAAGGAAATTTGTGGCAGTTGCAAGATGAATGTTTTTACAATGATCAGAAAATATGAGGTGATTATATGTTTAAGGTTACGGAAGATATTATTTATGTTGGTGTGAATGACCATGAAGTAGATTTATTTGAAGGACAGTATGATGTACCAAACGGAATGGCATACAATTCTTATGTTATTCTTGATGAGAAGGTTGCTGTATTTGATACAGTAGATGCGAATTTTAAGGATGAGTGGCTTGCGAATCTTGAGGAAGCATTTGCTGGAAGAACACCAGATTATTTGATCGTACAGCATATGGAACCAGATCACGCAGCAAATATTGCGAATTTCGCAGAAAAATATCCAGAAGCGCAGATTGTAGGTAATGCAAAGACTTTCCCTATGATGAAGCAGTTCTTTGGAACGGATTTTGCAGATCGTCAGATAATTGTAAAAGAGGGAGAGACATTAAGTACTGGCAAGCATAACTTTACATTCGTAATGGCTCCAATGGTTCACTGGCCAGAAGTTATGATGACATATGATACAACAGATAAAGTATTCTTCTCTGCAGATGCTTTTGGTAAGTTTGGTGCATTGGATGTAGAAGAAGAGTGGGATTGTGAAGCACGCCGTTATTATATCGGTATTGTTGGTAAATATGGTCCAATGGTACAGAAATTATTTGGTAAAGTTGGTTCTCTTGAAATCAAGGCAATCTGTCCATTACATGGTCCGGTATTGACAGAAAACTTAGAGCATTATCTGAATCTTTATAATATCTGGTCTTCCTATCAGGTAGAGACAGAAGGAACTGTAATCGCCTATACTTCTGTTTATGGTAATACAAAAAAGGCAGTAGAGCTGTTAGCTGAGAAGTTAAAAGAAGAAGGCTGTCCAAAGGTTGTTGTTACAGACCTTGCCAGAGATGATATGGCAGAAGCAGTAGAAGATGCCTTCCGTTATGGAAAGTTAATTCTTGCAACAACAACATATAATGGAGATATCTTCCCATTTATGAAGGAATTTATCAACCATCTGACGGAGAGAAGCTACCAGAATCGTAAGATTGCTTTTATTGAAAACGGAAGCTGGACTCCAATGGCAGCTAAGATTATGAAAGCTGCTTTTGAAAAGAGTAAGAATATTACATTTGCCGATACAACAGTAACAATTCGCTCTGCAGTTAATGCGGAAAGCGAAGCGCAGATTGCGGCACTGGCAAAAGAGATGAAATAGATTTGCCGCAAGCAAGGGAGATGTTTTTTGCTGGAGGAGGGGGCTTCTTGCCTTGTTGAAGTAATTTGATAGAAATGTTCATTTTTCGTTTTGAGCAGCATTGGAGATTGTTTTATCAGGCAGAACGGAACGCTTAGCGCAACGGAACAAAATCCAAGCTTAGAACACCCTCTTCTTTTTGTAGTTACTCGGAAAATCCGGCAGCAGTACCTTTATAGCGGCGTCTGTTTAACCGGCCAAATCCCCCTCCATTTTAGTGATGAGCAGCTCCTTTATGAGGTCTCGTAAATATATGGCTATCCCAGTATTTTTTTCAGAGAATACGTCATCGAATTCCGCAAAGTAACGAAGTTCCTTATATTCCCTTTTATATAGAGGGAAAGCTTTTTCGTAAGGATATTGTTTTATCTGTATTCCAAAATGTTTTTGTACTTTCGGAAGTGGCAGGAAGATGCCTTCCTTTTTGATGTAGCAGGTGGAAGCCTTTGCTGCCCGGCGGTATTGCCGTTCTACGTAACAGCCAACGCTTTTATGGATTGCCCGGTCTTCTTTTGGAAGATAATAATAATTATGATAGTCCTTGTAAAAATGTTTCAATACGTCTTCGACAAATGGAATAGTAATTGTCAGTACGGACAAGTCTTTTTCACCAGAAGACAGACTTCCTATCGGGGTAGATACAGCCAGTGGCTGCGGCAGGGGGAGTGGGAGTTTGCAGGAGAGGGCAATGCTTCCATTTCCATGTTCAAACAGGATATTTGCGGGGGTAACTTCCTGTAAGGTAATATCTTCAAGGAAAAGCTGGCGATAAGAAAACAGAGGAAGAAGGTATTTCATGCCAAGAAGGTCCTCCTCATTATGAAGCAGTAGATTATGTAAAAGATCTTCTTCCTTTGTCATGAGATAGTCCTTGTATACAGCGATAAGCTGTCCGCCATCGTATTTGTCCTCCCGGTGTAAGCCAAGAAAGCACTCCCAGTCTTTCTGCTTTCCGTGCGTCATCTGAAAAAGGGACTGAAATGGCTTTAAAAACTGATAAAAATCAAGGGATTCATAGTCTTCTATAGAACAGGACAGTTCATTTAATTCGTAGTGTCTTTTAAGATAGGGAATATCAAAGCTATTGCCATTAAAGGTGACGAGCTGCCAGTCTTTCTTTTCTAAAATATTCTGAAAGGCAAGGAGAATTTCTTCTTCGCTTGTACCATCATCATTAAACCATTGAATAAACTGAAATGTTTCCTCGGTAAAATATCCACATCCTATCAAATATAAAATCGTATTATCTCTGGAAAACCCCGTTGTTTCTATATCAAAAAATAAAAAAGATTCGGTTTTTTCGGGAATCTTTTCTTCTGAGAATATTTTATGAATTGTTAACATAGTACCTCCAAAACGACAGATGTTGTCGTAAAAATTCTTACTATTAATAATGCTATATAAATATAGAAACTGCCAGGTATGGGTTGAAAAAATCAAAAACATATCAGTTCAGTGATACGAATATTGACTGTGCTTATCATATCAAAAATTGATCAGCAGTTTTTTAAATATGCTTTGATTTGTTAATAGCAAATCTCGTATATTATTTATAGAATCGCTATAACCATAGCAGAGAATGTTTTATATGTCAAACACATTTTCGGGAGAGAAGTTTTATGTATTTTCGAAAATTTTTTACAAAAGGAAGTGTAGAAGAGATTCTGGGAGTAGATTTAATAGAGGGGTAAATGTCGTTAAAGTAAAAGAGTTGTAATATGATGGGAATTATGGTATCATGTCAGAAGTCAGAATATAAGTTCTGGTAACAAGAATGTAGGTTCTGGTGTACTGTGTCGTTGACACATTAGAGTATGTTTAAAAATGCTTTCAAACATGCTGTAGTAATAATTTTAGAAGAAGGCAGGAATTTTATTTGATTTCATATATTAAAGGAACGGTTGCATTTAAAGGGAATGACTACATTATTATAGAAAATCACGGAATTGGTTACCAGATTAAAGTGCCGTCAAGAGTTCTTGACAGCGTAAGTAGTGGTAAGGAAGCGATGATTCATACCTATCTGTATGTAAGAGAGGATATTCTGGCATTGTTTGGGTTTGCTTCGGTACAGGAGCTGGAAACTTTCCAGATTCTTCTTGGAATATCGGGGATTGGACCAAAGGTAGCGTTGTCGGTTCTTTCTACGATGACCGTTGAGAATCTGTATTATGCAGTATTTAGTGAAGATGCGAAGAGTATCGCAAAGACACCGGGGATTGGACCAAAAGGTGCAAAACGAATGATCATTGAGCTTAAGGATAAACTGAATTTAGAAGATTTAGAATCTGTTTCTTCTGAAGATGAGGAAGTAAGCAGACCGCAGGCAGTGAATGAAGACAATGTTTTCGATACGGTACAGGCGCTGGTGGCTCTTGGCTATTCGAATGGAGAAGCGTATCGTGCCGTACATAGTGTACCGGGCGCAGAGAGTCTGGATGCAGAGCAGCTATTAAAAGAAGCATTAAAGAAAGTATTAACATTTTCGTAAGGTGATGTTATGGATAGAATGATTAGCACAGAACTTATGGAAGAAGATATCGCTGTAGAGGGCAGTCTTCGACCACAGAATTTAACAGAATATATAGGACAGGAGAAGGTAAAGAAGAACCTTCGAGTATTTATTGAGGCGGCAAAGATGCGTGGAGAGGCGCTTGACCATGTATTATTATATGGCCCTCCCGGACTTGGTAAGACAACTTTGGCAGGAATCATTGCAAATGAGATGGACAGTAATTTAAAGATTACTTCTGGTCCGGCGATTGAAAAACCTGGTGAGATTGCAGCGGTATTAAATGGACTTTCTGATGGAGACGTACTTTTTATTGATGAGATTCACCGGTTGAACAGGCAAGTGGAGGAAGTGCTGTACCCGGCAATGGAGGACTTTTCTATAGATATTATGATTGGAAAGGGAGCTTCGGCTAAGTCAATTCGTCTGGAGCTTCCTCATTTTACTCTGGTAGGGGCGACGACAAGAGCAGGTATGCTTACCGCGCCGCTTAGAGATCGTTTTGGTGTGGTGAACCGTCTGGAATTTTATACAGATGAAGAGTTAAAGGTCATTATAGAGCGGTCTGCGGAACTTCTTGGAGTACAGATTGATGCGGAAGGTGCAATGGAACTGGGAAAGAGAAGCAGAGGAACCCCAAGGCTTGCCAATCGTCTCCTTAAGAGAGTAAGAGACTTTGCACAGGTACGATACGATGGAAAGATTACGTGTGAAGTTGCACGTACAGCCCTTGATCTTTTAGAAGTAGATTCTATGGGACTTGATGCTACAGACCGTAACCTGTTAGAGACAATGGTCACAAAGTTTATGGGAAGACCGGTAGGCCTTGATACATTAGCGGCAGCGGTCGGAGAAGATTCCGGAACAATAGAAGATGTTTATGAACCGTTTCTTATTCAGAGAGGATTAATCAAGAGAACACCGAGAGGGCGGGCATTAACAGCACTTGCCTATGAGCATCTTGGTTATCCGGTACCGGAAGAATTATTTTAGGAATTTAAGCGGGAATTCTTAGATTCCATTACGGAAATGCTTTAAGGAGCAGAACGATTTTGTGTCACAGGAGGGATGAATATGGAAGAAAAAAGTGAATTATCAGTAGTAATTGATGGTAAGGTATATCGATTATCAGGTGGAAGCGATAGCTATCTCCAGAAGCTTGCCTCCTATGTGGATGGCAAGATAAAGGAATTAAAGACACAGCCAGGCTATCATAAGCTTTCGACAGAATACAGAGATATTTTGCTTGCGTTGAATATTGCAGAAGAAGTATTTAAGCTGCGCGATGAGATTGAAGTATTTAATCAGGATAGCAGAGACCGGGAAGAAGAGCTTTATGAATTAAAGCAGGAAGTTGTAGATAAGAAACTGCAGGTTGATGCGGCGAATAAGCTTGTAGAAGATTACAAGGCAAAGGTCAATGAGTTACAGAAACGAATTATCGGACTGGAGACAAACAATGAATTTCATTAAGAGAAGGAACCTGCCAGAGTTGCTTGCTCCGGCAGGTTCCTTGGAACATTTGAAGGCAGCGGTGGCAGCCGGAGCAGATGCCGTCTATATGGGCGGAGAGAAGTTTGGTGCAAGAGCATATGCCCGGAATTTCTCCCGGGAAGACATGATAGAGGCGTTGCAATTTGCACATTTTCATGAGAGAAAGTTATATCTTACGGTAAATACGCTTATGAAAGAGAAGGAACTCTTCGAAGAATTAGGAGATTTTCTTTTTCCTTATTATGAGAATGGTTTAGATGGAGTGATCGTGCAGGATTTTGGAGCCGTTCGCTATATCCGTGAGCATTTTCCGGGAATGGAGATTCACGGAAGCACACAGATGACAGTGACTGATGTTTCCGGGGCGATTGCGGCAAAGAGAATGGGTATGACCAGAGTTGTGCCGGCCAGAGAGCTATCTTTAGAAGAGATAAAGAAGATAAAGGAAGAGACAGGACTTGAAGTCGAAGTTTTTGTCCATGGTGCGTTATGCTACTGCTATTCCGGTCAGTGTCTTTTAAGCAGTATCTATGGAGAGAGAAGCGGAAATCGCGGACGCTGTGCCCAGCCTTGCAGACTGTCTTATCAGTTAAAAGAGAATAATGGTAAGCTTTTGCAGACACCAGAAAAAGGGCAGTATTTACTTAGCCCGAAGGACTTATGTTCCCTGCCGATGCTTCCTTTACTTATAAATCTTCCGGTAGATTCGTTAAAGATTGAAGGAAGAATGAAGAATGTGGAATACGTCGCTGGTGTTACATCCATTTACAGAAAGTATTTAGATATACTTGCGAAAGGGCAGAAAGAAAGGGCAGATTTTAAACCGGAAGCATCCGATCTTCATGCGTTAGAAGAATTATACTGCCGGGGAAGTTTTACGGATGGCTACTGGGAGCAGCGTAATGGACAGAAGATGATGTCCACGATCTCCCCGAAGAATACGGGAAGAAGAATTGGGCAGGTATGCTCAGTTTCTAAGAATAAAGTACAGATTTCCTATGAGGATAAGCTGCATCCAAAAGATATTTTAGTGATTCCGGTCTCAGCAAATCGACAGGAAGAATTAGTACTTACAGTACCATCGAATTGTCAGGATAATCCGAAGGGGCAGATTACCCTGAATATCCCCCGGACGCAGGCACTTAAATCTGGGATGGCAGTATACCGAAGAAAGAATATGGAGATTTCTTCACATATCGAAAAAGATATTTTAAATAAACTAATAAAATACCCAGTAACCGGAGATATTACTTTAAAAATCGGAGAGCCGCTTATGTTGCAGCTTTTTTGCAGGGATGAGTGTATATTTGTAGAAGGCCCATTAGTGGAAGTCTCACAGAAATGCCCGGTTAGCAAAGAAGATATTTTAAGACAGATGCAAAAAACAGGAAATGTCCCATTTACTTTAGAGTCTTTTGAAGTAAATATGGAAGAAGATTGTTTTCTTCCAATGTCTGTATTAAAGAGAATCCGTCAACAGGGATTTGCTCTTTTAGAGGAAAGATTAAAGAATTTTAAAAAAAGAGAACTTTCTGAATGGAATGGTAAGAATAATCTGGCAGATACAAAAAAGGCAGAAGAAGGCAAACTTTTAGAGAATAGTAACAGTAAGAACGTTGTGTCTGTGAAAAGTGAGGAAGCAAGGCAAGCGCTTAAGGAAAACTCAGCTCCAAAAGAAAAGAAAGAAAACCAGGAAAAGATTGCCACAGTCTATAATAAAGAGCAGCTTACAAGTTGCTGTAAAGACACTTTCTTTGATGGAATCTGTCTTCCATCTGATTTCTTTTCTTATGAAGAACTGCTTTCATTTGGAAAGACGGCGCAGGAAGCAGGAAAGAAAGTTTATTTGTCCCTGCCGAGAGTATTTCGTCAGGAAGCAGATAGAGACAGCAATCTAGAAAAAATCTGTGAGTCATCTATCTGGAATGGGATTTATGCATATACTATTAACGAGGCAGAGTTTTTACATGAGTTAAAGGAACGTAAGGCAAAAGTGATTGCAGCGGCATCTTTGTATCATTGGAATTCGAATACGGTTGCCGAAACAAAAGCCTTATATCCTGAGATTGGTGTGAGGGAATGTCCGATAGAATTATCTGGTAAGGAAGTGCAGCAGATGATGAAGAATATCATAAAAGAGAAGCCAGAAAAGCCGGATGAAAACAGAGAAACCTTTGAATTGCTGGTACATGGCAGAATTCCTGTCATGCAGTCTGCGCAGTGTTTGAAGAAGACAACAGGCCATTGTAATAAGACACCGGAATTATTAGGACTTTACGATAAGAAGGGAAGAAAGCTTCCGGTAACAACACATTGCAGACGATGCTATAATCTTATATGGCAGGATAGACCATATGATCTTATTGGAGAAGAACTAACAGAATTTTCCTCTTATATTACAAGATATCGTTTTGATTTATTAGAGCTTACTAAGCAGGAAATAGAAGAAATGAAAGAGAGATACTTCCTTTGGGAAAAAAGTAACTTTGCAAAAGATTTTGCGAAAGAACCCGAAGAACATCACTGGAATTATGGGATAGAATAGAAAGGTGGGAGAGAACGTATGGTGAATTTAATTTCAACAGGATTTAATTATATTATTATCATCATGGGTGTCATTTATGCGATTTCCTGTTTTACCGTTTTCCTTCCTTCTTCAGAAAGAACACAGGCAAAGAGAATGGACAGGCAGGAGCTTTTTATGTATGTATTCCATTTTATTTGCTATGGAGTATTGTTTGCAAAAACATTGAATACAAAGATTCTTTTTTTGTATGCAGCACAGGTTGTCTTTTTCAAATTACTGATATTCATTTATTCAAGAGTTTATGTAGATTGCTCAAGAATTTTAATGAATCATACCTGCTTTTTGCTGTTGATTGGTTTTGTCATGTTAACGAGACTATCTTTTGATAAGGCAGTCAAGCAGTTTGCGATTGCAGCGGGGACTTCCCTTATCGTACTGTTTATTCCATATTTTATGCAAAAGGCAGTATGGCTTAGACGCCTGAAATGGATTTATGGGCTTTTGGGACTTTTATTTCTCTCAAGTGTATTTGTGATCGGTACATCACAATACGGCGCTACAAACTGGATTTCCTTAGGACATGGGATTGCCTTACAGCCATCCGAATTTGTAAAGATTTCCTTTGTATTTTTTATTGCAGCGATGTTAACGAAAGCGCCGGATTTTAAGACAATGTTGATTACAAGCGCTTTTTCTGCCTGTCATGTTATGATATTGATTATGGAAAAAGATTTGGGTGGTGCGCTGATTTATTTTGTGGTGTATGTCTTTTTATGCTATGTTGCCACAGGCAGAGGAATCTATTTGTTTGGAGGAATCGGAGCAGGAGCGATTGCTGCAAAAATGGCTTATATGCTCTTTTCGCATGTAAGAGTTCGCTTTATCGCGTGGAAAGATCCGTGGTCTGTTATTGAAGGAAGCGGTTATCAGGTTACGCAGTCTTTATTTGCGATTGCTGCAGGTGGCTGGCTTGGAAAGGGGCTTACGCAGGGAAGACCGAATGATATTCCTGTCGTGGAAAGTGATTTTATCTTTTCGGCGATCACAGAGGAATTTGGAATCTTGTTTTCCATCTGTCTGATATTGATTTATCTGGGAGTATTTATTCATTTTTTAAAAATTGCAATGGATGTAAGAGGACGTTTTTATAAACTACTTGCTTACGGCTTTTCTATTTGCTTTATTTTCCAGGTGTTTTTGACAATCGGCGGTGTAACAAAGTTTATTCCATCTACCGGAGTAACCCTTCCATTAATAAGCTATGGAGGAAGTTCTGTAGCAAGTACTTTAATAATTTTTGCAGTTATGCAGGGCATATTTATCATTGCCTATAAAGAGGATGATGAAGATGAAGAAGAACAGTCGAACAAGAAAAACGAGAGTGACCAGCCAAAATCAGGCAGCGGACGGAAAGTCTCGTAAGCATAGTCGAAAAAGAGGCAGATCTTTTGATATAAAAGGAATATTTACGCCACGAAGAGGAAAGAAGTTAAAGACAAACCGATATATGCTTCAGACCAGTGTGATTGTGATTGCTTTATTTTTAGGGCTGATTGGATATGCGGTGAAGTTTACGATAAAGGACAGTGCAACGGTTTCGGAAAATTCTCATAATAAGAGAAATTCTTCCCTTTCTGATCAGACAAAGAGAGGAAAGATTTTGAGTGCCAATGATAAAATTCTGGCATTTTCTGAGAATAATGAAGCGGGGGATGAGATTCGGCATTATCCATATGAGAACATGTTTGCACATATTGTCGGCTATACTAGTTATGGAAAGGCAGGACTTGAATCTGTCTATAATAAAGAGCTTTTAACTTCCCATGAAGCGCTGATGAAACAGTTAAGTAACGGTGTGGCAAGCAAGAAGAATATTGGAGACAATATTATCACAACATTAGATACCCGTCTTCAAAAGGCGGCCTATGAAGCTTTAGATGATTACAGGGGAGCGGTTGTTGCGATTGAACCAAAGACTGGAAAGGTAAGAGCTTTAGTATCAAAACCGGATTTTGATCCGAACAAATTAGATGAGATGTGGGATAAGATTATCTCTGATTCCTCAGAAAGCTGTCTGTTAAACAGAGCAACGCAGGGACTATACCCACCAGGCTCTACGTATAAAGTGCTGACTGCATTAGAATACATGGAAGAACATCCAAACACATACAAAAAGTTTCAGTATGACTGCGAGGGAGAAACCATAGTAAATAGTGTACGAATCAGTTGTTATGAAAAAGAAGAGCATGGCGAAGTGGATTTAGACAGAGCATTTGCCAAATCCTGTAATACCGCATTTGTTACGTTAGGAAGCAAACTGAATATAAAACAGTTTGCCGCTCTTAATAAAAAGTGTCTTTTTAACCAGACGATTCCATTTGAGCTGTCTGTGAAAAAGAGTCGTTTTGATTTGACGGAGCACTCAGATAAAGGATTGATTCCACAGACGGTTATCGGACAGGGAGATACGCTGATGACGCCGTTTCATAATGCCTTGCTGATGTGCGCCGTAGCAAATGATGGTATGCTTATGAAACCCTATGTTGTAGATCATATCGAAGGAGCCGATAATACAACGGTGCAGGAAAATATTCCGGAAATCTATGCAGATCTTATGTCTGCAAAAGACGCGAAAAAGCTCCAGAAGATGCTTAGAAAAGTCGTCACAGATGGTACAGGATATAACCTGGATACCGATTTGTATACCGCAGCCGGCAAAACTGGAACGGCTGAAAATGAAGGCAAATACGCACATGCCTGGTTTGTTGGCTATTCGAACGTAGAAGACCCGGATTTAGTTGTCTGCGTTCTTGTGGAGAATGTCGGGGCTGCAAGTAAATATGCTGTTCCGATAGCGAAAAAGGTATTTGATTCTTATTATAATAATGAGATGAAAGAGTATTATGGAAAGTAAAAGGCAGGGTATATAAAAAATAAAAAAGAAATCAGCACCTTCCGGAGTACATTCACCAATTTAAAAGGAGAATATTGTAAAAATTGTGATATTTTCATAAAAAAGTGAAAGATAAAGAAGAAACAGAAAAATAAAGAACAAATTTTCCTTGACAACATTACCGTCAAATGATATCATATAGAAGTTGGTTGTTTAACTACGACTGACTTCTTTATGCCGCTGTGGCGGAATTGGCAGACGCATACGACTCAAAATCGTACGGGAAACCATATGGGTTCGAGTCCCATCAGCGGCATTTTTTAATTAGATATATATAATTCTAAGGAGTTGTTTCACTAAGATAGTGAACAGCTTTTTTTATTTTAATAGATAAAAGTTTGATGAATAAAAATAAAAAGGACACATTGCAATTCCTCTGCAATGTGTCCTTTTTAAGCATACGCTAAAAATACTTTCTGTTTCCCCACAGACCTGCTTTTTTTAATTCGATATACTGCTGGTAGGCATCTTCTAATATTTGCCGTTCGTTAGGAAATCGAAGCAAATGATACGCTTCATGGTACTTATAGTAGCCGGAATCTTCAAAATATTCTTCTTTCTGAGGCTTGGAATAATAGCTATCAGCCATCATCAGATACCAGTGTACCTGTTTTACAACCACATCATGAGCGGTATTGAAAGTATACTGGCTTTTTCCCACGTACTTTATTGCAGAAGCCTTTACTCCTGTCTCTTCGTGAACCTCTCTTAAGGCAGTCTCTTTATATTCTTCTCCTGCCTCCACTGTCCCTTTTGGAAGAACCCATCCGTCATATCTGTTCTTATAATTCTTATATAACAGAAGTATCTTTCCCCGAAATATTACAACACCACCGCAGCTTGTCGCTTTGATCATTGCTCTATCCTCCTGTGCTGACAATTCTGGTGTGTTTTACACTTACATTAAGTATACCAAATCGACAGAAGGTTTGCAACAATAGCTCGCTACTCTTGTAAAGAACACATCAAATAAATGCATTTGTTTTTTACCAATAAGGTTGATAATAGACAATAAGGAGATTTACTTTCTCCATGATGAGAAGGAATTATATCACTAATAAGAGGGTCTGCTTAAAGATAAGCGCGCAAATCTTTCCGAAGCTTCTCCTCAAGCCGAATCAGTTTTTCCGTAATTTTTTTCGAAATCTCGTCGGCCATCGTATACTGATTCAGATACTTATTGAGAGACATAATTCCCATATTACAGCCATCGGTAATTAAATCTGCTACAGTAGTATCGCTTTCATTCATGCCCATTTTTAAATTCGTCTTAATAAAGGACATACCCTTTGCGAGCGGAGCTGGTTCTTTTTGCCCTTCTTCGTGATAACGGAGCAGAGAATGAATTTCTGTTTCTAATTCCTCATGTGCATTTCTGCTATCGGTAAGAATTTCGTTTAACTTTGGATTCTCTACTTTTTCCAAAATTTCATTGATCGAAGAAATTGCCATCTTTGTACCCGCGTCACATTCTCGAAGAAGTTTCGCGGTATCGTTGAGCTTTGTAGTATCTGTCTGCATTTCTATTCTCCTTTCAAAAATTTGTGTATAACCGACAAAAATCTCGCAAAATCAAGTATAAAAAGATTCTGAGAGTACGTATTTGAAATGGTTTTTGCTAATCTTAGTATACAGAAATAATTGAAATTTATTCAAAAAAATCAATCCCGGAAATTTAGAGCGTATCTGAAAAATACTTTCAGCAAAGTACTATATACCTCTTGCTTTTTGATTTTTCAAACACACTCTAATGCAGCAGATAAAACAAAGCGTTAAATATAGTGAACGCGTTCTTTTTCGTAGCGGTCCTGCTGTGCTTTTATCTGCTGTGGATATCCACATGGGATAATCGCAAATGCTTCTGATTCTTCTGGAATAGAAAGAACCTTTCTCACATTATCCATTCTGTCTTGTAAAGGGGCGATTCCGAGCCACACGGCACCAAGTTCTAACGCATCTGCTTCAAGTAAAAGATTCTCGACAGAAGCGCTTAAATCAATCTGTGCATATTCTGGAGCAATACACTCTTTGCGATAACAGGCAACAAATGCCATTGGTGCATTTGCGGTGCATCCGGCATATGGACTTGTCTGCGCAAGTTCTTTTAACTTATCGGCATCTGTTACAACATAATATTCCCATGGCTGCTGATTGCAGGCAGAAGGAGCGGCCATAGCAGCCTGTAACATTTTTTCTACTTTCTCTGTCTCTACTTTCTTATCAAGATATGTTCTAATACTTGTTCTGTGAAAAATACTGTTCATTTTTAACGTCCTTTCTTTTATAAGTGCTGTAAAATGATATATTTTTTCTGGAGTATTTTTTAAACACACTCTAACGGTTTTGTTCCCACGTTCATATCATTTTTATAGTATTTGCAAGTTTCTTTTAACAAAAACAGTATATGGGTATTTAGAATAAAGCACAAGAACGCACTTTTTTGTAAGTATAGCAGAGACCGGCTGTTATAAGTCCGTTGCATTACATTTATTTGGAAAATTTAAGTGAGGATTTTCAGTAATTCGATCGCTGAGTACTTCGCAGAAAAAATGCCATAAAATCCCCATGATTTTGCAAATACCTTATAGAGAGCATTTTCCTCCCCCAATACTCTAATCTTCAATCGAAATACCTGTTTTTTGAGCATAATTTCTTGAAAAAAAGCAGGTTGCGTGAATCATTTCTTTTATCCCCTCATTATTCTCATCAATATGATATACAATTGTTTTTGGTGGTTTATCGTCGATGACTTCTCTTTTTAACAAGCCTTTTTCTTCTAAATCCCGAAGCTGTGCAGTCAGCATTTTCTGTGTGATTTCAGGAATTGCCCGCTCTAACATAGAGAAACGATTGTTTCCCTGTTCAATATTCCACAAAATACGAAGTTTCCATTTGCCACCGATAATATCGTGCGCCAGATCAAGCACGCATCGATATTCTTTTTTTAACTTTCCCATCCTTCTTTTCTCCTGTCATTTCTTACATTAATAGTTTAACAGTATGTTGACCGAAAAACAACAAAACGATATAATAAAATAAAAAGGGTGGAGGTTACTTATGAATAAATATTTAAAACGCACAGTGATTGTTGCCACAATCATGATCATTATATTTGCAGTGGTCATGCTCTGGCCGCTTCCACTTCGTAAAGTGCTTAAAAATGAATCGAATACAGCGATGACTGTCAGTTTATCAGAACACGATACGAATGTATCTTCCTTTTCTTTGACCGCAGGCTCTGTAGAATATCGCAAAATCCTTGAAATTCTCGAAGATTATACGTATCATTGTAGCTGGTATAGTTTCATTCCTCATGAATCTTTTACTGGACATGGTGAAAATCTGATTATCTATACTGGAAACAGCGGTCTTGTTATTGATGTTAATCATGGGAGAGTATTTGTCGATAAAGGTAGTGCAGAACATACATATCGTATAGATTATCTGGGATATAATGATGCAAAAAGACTGGCATCGCAGATAAAAAAGGTGTTGAAGATTTGAGTTTTCAAGCGTGTTCTAAAAATAAAAAGATGAAATCTGGAAAATTAAAAGACATTCCTCGAATCTCCTTTAAATGAAAGGTAATTTTCCGGTTTATTAAAGATAGAAAAAAGAGAGAATATATGGACAAATATGGCCTCGGAGCAAACGTTGGATGCGACTTAAGCATTCAACGTGGAGTGACTAAAGGCATATTTATACGTATATTCTCTCTCTTTTTTCGTCAGTTGGAATCAATTACTATAATTTGGTAAACGCAATAGCCTGTTCATGTCTTACCACACTCTTATAAGCATCTTTTCTCATTGAAGTCAGGAAAAGATATAAAATCTCTATCACCGTTGTTGCAGATACCCTTGAAAAACAATAACCGCCAAGAAATAACTTTTCACGGGTTGCGGTAGTAATGTGATAATCACTCAGTTGTGCAGCACTCGATTTCTCACTGTTTGTTATGGAGATAGTAGTAGCTCCGGCACTCCGAGCTGCTTCTAACACACGGAGAACAGCGGTAGATTCTCCAGAATTAGAGATAGCAATAACGACATCTTTTGCTGTCATATTATAAGTATATCCAATCTGCGTTTCCCAGATTGTGCCGGACACGGCAGGAATCCCAATCTGATTCAACTTAAAAGCGCCGTCAATTGCGACGGGAATTGTATTACCTACTGCGAAAAACTGTACGGTTTTCGCGGTATTTAACAGATTTAAAATCTCATGGAGCTGCTTTGTATCCATCATAGAAACTGTCTGCGTAATTTCAGTTACCTTATTTGCCAGAATATTTTTAAGAGACTGCTCTATGTCATTCACTGAAATATGATTGGATACTTCTTCCTCTCCCTTATTTCCTTCAGAAATTTCTTTTGCGAGAGTAATTTTAAGATGATGAAACCCTTTCATATCTATTTTTTTACAAAAACGGGAAACCGAAGCATCACTGACTCCGCAAGCCTGCGCTAATTCTCCAACGGTCATGTCAACGACCTCTGCTGTATGTTGTATGATGTAAGTGCCGATTTTTCTCTCTGATTCAAAAAAGTTGTCTAAAGAGGCACAAATTGTATCTAAAACTGATTTTTCCATTCTATTTGCTCCTAATTACTGTTATTCATTGTTTCACTATAACACAAAATGGGGTCAATTACTATTTAATTTATTAATTGACAGACGCCCCAGAAGAGAGAAGCAATCCTATATTTGTGACTCTATCACTGTGGGTTGAATGTTTGCTTCCATGCTCACATTCAATCCTCGCTCTAAGGCCACAAATATAGGAT
>CAVCBH010000149.1:0-7020 GCA_963600375.1 bacterium
GCGCCAACTAAACCTTTGGTTTCAATCATTCCTAAAGCTTCTTTCTGCATAATTGACCTCCTTATAAAATTCTCATCTGCCCCGTGGTTGATTATTCAGGCAGAATTATTTTGGTTGATTTACAGGATAGTATCATTATATAGCAATTTTCACAAAATTACTTGGCTAGTGCCTATAATTTTTAGCTTTTAAACACATAAAAACTCATGTATTTATTTATATTCATGATACTTTGTTGCCATAATCACCATAGGTGTGCAAATGATTCTGTATACAAACGCTACTATTTTGCAATATGATTGAGAATTTTATTAATATCTTCTGCTGTAACCTTTCTTGGGTTAGCCTGTGTACATGCATCTGCTAATGCACGACGCACGATTTCGTCTCTGTTTTTCTCAAATTCTTCCAGACTGACACCACATTCGGACATACACTGTGGACGATCCATGTATTTAAGCAGACGCTGAATCTCTGCGATAAGGTTTGCCACACCAACTTTTGGTGTTGGAGCTGGCAGACCAACGATTCTTGCCATCTTCTGATACTTCTTTGCTGCATCATTGCTGTGTTTTGCACCTTCTCTTGCCATATCTGCATTAAACTCAATAACATAAGGAAGCACTAACGCATTGGCTCTTCCGTGTGGAATGTGGAAAATAGCTCCTAAAGCGTGAGCAATACCGTGGTTTACACCAAGGTTTACAAGGTTAAATGCCATACCTGCAAGACAGGATGCTCTGTGCATCTTATCTCTTGCCTTAATATCATAACCATTGCGATAAGCGCGTGGAAGAAATTCAAAAGCAAGCTCGGCAGCCTTTTCTGCCAAACAGTCAGAGCAATCGCTCGCTGTCTCAGAAACATAAGCCTCAAGAGCATGGGTAATAACATCCATTCCTGTATCCGCTGTGATAAATGGCGGTGCTGACTTAACAAGTTCCGGATCAAGGATAGCAATATCAGGCATAAGACTCTCATCAATTAATGGAATCTTAACCCCCGTCTTACTGTCTGTTACTACAGCAAACTGTGTAACTTCAGAACCTGTACCACTTGTTGTCGGCAGGGCAATCAGTTTGATCTTCTTCTGATTATCAGGATTCTGTTTTTCTTCAATCTTCTTAGCCATATATACGATGGCTTTTGCCGCATCAATGGAAGAACCTCCTCCAAGAGCAACTACGACATCACAGTCCTTATCCTGCAAAAATGCGATACCCCTTTCAATCAGATCCATGGGTGGATCAGGGACTACTTCGCTGAAAACGGAAACTTCTTTACAATTATCCAATTTTTTCAAGATCATGTCTGCCATTCCTGAATCTACCATGAACTTGTCAGTGATCAGGACCGCATTCTCATCTTTTTCTTCAAGAAGTGCGTCAATGGCATCCTCACTGAATAGAACTTCAGTGGAAAGTTTAAACCGTTTCATTTTCCTCCTCCTTTCTGTTTCTGTATTTTTCTCTATACTCAGACGGCGTTAATCCAGTCTTCTTTTTGAAGGCCTTACTGAAGTAATTTGCTTCATTGTACGCCAGATCCAAGGCAATATTAAGTACCGGAATATCTGTGTTGACCAGCATTTCTTTTGCCAGGTCCATCTTCCGGTCTGTAACATAGGTGATGAAATTCACACCCATCTCTTTTTTGAATATCTTACTTAAATAGTAAGTACTGATATTCACATGGTTTGCGACATCCTCTAAACTAATACCCTTCTTAAGATTTCTCTCTATGTAATCGACAACTGCTTTCATGCCGCCTTCGGAAAGTTTTCCTTTGATATTCATCTTGTCAAAGAGAATGTCTACCATTTTGATGATTTCATTGTAGGCATCATGCTTATTATTATAGAGGAGATACTTGATCTTAAGCTTCTCCATCTGAACTACAAGTTCATTCGTATCTGTGATTCCAAGTTCCTCACTGATACGCACAACCATCTTTGCGACCTCCTGCAGTCTCTTTGATATAATATTAACATCATGCTCCTCTAAGTATAGCTGGTCTATGTACTCTCTTAAAATGTCTACAGAAGCTTTGTAAGAGCATTTTTTTAATTCCATCTCAAACTTCGAAAGCAATTTATTACTCCTGCCAGTCTGCCGGCCCTGTCCTAAGCGGCTGGCAAAAGACTTCACAGACTCAAGTAAAATCTCTTTTCTGATAGGTTTCAACAGGAAATCATCAACCTTTAACTTTATTGCTCTGTGTGCAATATTAAAATCATCATATGCCGTTGTTATAATAATAACAGCCTTTGGAAGTTTTTTCCTCGCATATTTGATAACTTCCATACCATCCATTCCAGGTATGTTAATATCTACCAGCATCAGATTGATATCTTTTGAATCAATCATCTCTACCGCTTCAAAACCACTCTTGGCCTCTCCAACGATTTCTACATCCAGTAAATTCTCCTCTAAGAAAATCTTCATCGAGGTTCTTTCTAATTCTTCATCTTCTACAATTAATATCTTATACAAGTCAACTCTACCTTTCTATTCCTTTACCAGCGGCACTTTTATCGTCACCTTCGTTCCAAGAGAAGGTTTATTTTCACTTTCAATGGTTAACGCATACTCATTTCCAAAATAATGAATCAGCCTTGAATTAATATTATAAAGTCCGACAGAGCCTTTCTCATTATCCTTGTACGCATCACCACGTAAAACGCTGACTATCTTTGAAGGGGACATACCATCGCCATTATCAATAATATCAATCCAAAGATCCCCGTTCTTTTCTATGCCATTTACTTCGATCATTCCACCGGAAGCCTTGTTCTCCACCGCATATTTGATGGCATTCTCCACCAGCGTTGTAAGAGATAAAAATGGCAGCTTCACGCTATAGTACGCTTCCGATATATTGATAGAATATTGCAGTCTGCTTCCAAGACGAATCTTCTGAATCTTAAGATAATTCTGTACATGCGTCAGTTCCTCCCGAAGCGGACTTAACGGATCACTGCTCTTTCTTAAAATGTAACGCATCATATCTGCAAATGCGTACACAACATCTTCTGTCATCTTTGCATTTTCAAAGAAAGCAAGTCTTCCGATCGTATTCAATACATTAAACAGAAAATGGGGATTAATCTGATAATGTAATGCTTTTAACTCGATATCACGAAGAGACTTCTCCATCTCAATACGGAGCTTTTCTTCCTTCACAAGCTTGTAATCTTTCTCACGAAGTTCTGCATTCACCTTATTCGCATATTCTTTCTCCACAGAATAGTTGTAACTGTCGCAGATAATCTGTGCGACTGCCTGAATCTTCTCAATCGATATCTCCTTCACTTGACTATATAATTCCGCAAGTTCCGAATCGTTCTTCCAGTCTTCACTCTGTGTTGTAATCTTCTTTAAATCTGCAAAGTCTGTACTGGTAACCTGCCCTGCAAGAAATGCACCTACATACTGTCCCTTTATCATGATAGGAATGGCAAAATCGATCAACCCCGCATGACATATATAAACATATGCCTTTCCGATTCTTCTTGCCTTACGTCCCCCACAGGCATCACAGTAGTAGCATTTTTCACGAAATGCATCCAGCTCACGCAGGCGCTTACAAAAAGGTGTAAAATTACTCTGCTTTGTTATCGGGGTTCCGTTACAGTCTACTGTTACAAATGCCAGGTCTGTAGCCTTCGCCCAATTGTCCTGCAGAGTTTGAAGTTCTTTTACATCTACTACGTCCTCAATATAGATGTTACTTTTTTCTGTCAATATCTTATCCTCCAAACATTGGTATCTGTCCTGACCTTACTGGTTAAATCAGTGATTCTTCTTTTTCCTGTCTTTCTTCGTCAGATAGCGGCATGCCTTATCAGCACAATTACAGGCATCCTCTGTGTAACAGTCTGCACCAATCTCCTTCGCCTGCTTCTCCGTCAGGAAATAACCACCTACCATAAAGTAAAACTGATCACGGATACCCCTCATCTCAAATTCTTCAACAACAGCTCTCATATCCTCTTCGGAATGTGGCATAATACCACTTAAACATACAATCTGAGCATGACTGCCTACTGCCTCCTCCAAAAAACGTCTCGGTGAAACATCCACGCCCAGATCTATAACTCGTATATTCTTACTTTCCATCATAATCTTTACAAGGTTCTTTCCGATGTCATGTAAATCCCCTTTTACAGTTCCTAATATGACCGTTCCAATCTCTTTTCTGGCACGACCCCCACTGTAATGACGCAGAGTGGAAACTCCACGTTCCAATGCTCTCGTAATGCTCAGAATCTCCGGCACACCAACTTCTTCTTTACGAAACTTCTCTGCCACCTGCTCCATTCCGGATAAAAAACCATCTTCCAGAATTGTCTGCGGTTCCATCCCTTCTTCCAAAGCCATCTTCACCAGGTCTGAGACTCTTTTTCCCTGTCCCTTTTTCAGGGAATCAATAATTTCATCTATTGTTGCTCCCATTTTGCCCTCCAAAAACCTATCAGAGTGTTCTATGTTTTTTATTTTATACTTTTTACACCTAAAAAGCAAATTATTATCGTATATTTTGCAAATTACTTTTCTTAAATATAAAATTTTACTAATTTATAGCCTAAAATGATAAATAATTTTATTCAAACAGGCAAGAAAAACGGTAAAAAAAGGAAGTGGATGAACTAATAACAATTTTTTCTGATTTGGTTTGTGGGGAAACAGACGAGCCGGGTAAACAAAACAAGGCGGGTTTGTGGTTTTTGTCGCGGCGAGAAGAAGTCTTCTGGGAAAAGCCCCTTATGCCAAATATTGATTTTGAAGCTGTTGTAAAAAACACAAAGGCTTCAAAATCAATATTTGGCATAAGGGGCTTTTCTAACTGAAGGGTATTGTATTCTAGCCGCTCTGAGATTGTAAGTATGCCTTGTTTTGTTTACGGGACTCTGGCCTGTGGTGGGATTTAGCAAAGCCAAATCAGAAGGGGAGGGGAATTTGAGGATGAAAATCAGAAGATAGAGCTGAACTATCGAAAATAAATCATAAGTGGAAAAGATTTTTTAAACAGGTCGTAGACTTAGATTAACTATGAAACTATGAGACCCAGATTAGAAGAGTCAGGCATTCCAGGGTGGGAACCGAGATTCTTTATTGATTCAGAAACTACGATAAATAAAAGAGCTAATTTCTCAGCCAAGCCGAAAAATTAGCTCCTTTATTGCTTCCAAAACGATTTCTTTTTATCTGGTCATATTTCCTATTTCTAGTTCTAGTTTTTCAACATAATTTTTGCAGTCTGTTAAGATATCTTTATATTGCAGAATGTCTTCTACCGTTAAACGTACTGTATCGTCTCCTGGGTATCTTGTGGAGAAATATAAACTATTTAAAATTAACAAGTTATTTTTCAGGGTTATAGGAACATCTATACCCATTTCTCTCATAATGTAGTTTAAAAGCACATTCAATGAATATGTTCTCAAGACGCTTCTCTTTCTATTTTCTTCGTCCTCTGTTTCTGGTATGGCAAATTCGTCAACAATATATTTTAAATATCTTTCTGCTATGTTTTGCGCATTTGCTCCCATAGAATTTGCAAATAGACCTGCTTTGCAGGAATTTACATAATACAGATAATCATCATCTGCAAAATCTTTATAATTATCTAAATTTCCTGAAACGTATTCTGGCACAGTATGCCACCGCCCTTTCTAATATCTTTATTAAATCAACATATTGTTTTTAGTATACGGTAGCATTTAATAAATAGCAAGGATAATCCATTCTATCAACCTACGATTAGTAGAAAATAAATTATATAAAATATGCTTAATTCAAATTCTGTCGTTCGTAAGATTACCTTGTAATTTTTTAAAAACCAATGGTATTTTTCAGAAAATCATAGTATAATAAAAACATAGGAGGGGATTTATGGTAAAAATTAATACAGGTAATGCGAATCGAGAGTACAAAGACCGCTTATTCCGTTTTGTTTTTGGATCAGAAGAAAACAGAACTTACTTATTATCATTATGTAATGCTATAAGCGGTACAAATTACACAGATGCGGATGATATTGAAATCACTACATTAAGTGATGCAATCTACATTAAGATGAAAAATGATATTTCATTTTTAATTGACAGTCAGATGAATTTATTCGAACATCAAAGTACTTTTAATCCGAATATGCCACTTCGTGGTATGGCATATTTTGCAGAACTGTATGGGAATTATATCAGGGAGAATGATTTAGATATTTATGTCGGCTCTTTGCAAAAGATTCCAACACCAAGATATTATGTTTTTTACAATGGAACAGAGAAACAGCCAGATATAGTTAAATTAAAATTATCCGATGCTTTTCAAGTCCCTGACAATTCAGGAGAATTTGAATGGACAGCGACAATGCTTAATATTAATTATGGGCACAATCAGGAATTATTAGAAAAATGTCAACCTTTAAACGAATATACACACTTTATTAAACTTGTAAAAGAATACTCAAAAACAGTAGATTTAAAGAAAGCCATAGATTTAGCAATTGAAAAAGCCAAAGAATGGAAATGTATTGGAAGCTTTTTATACCGATGCAAAAGCGAGGTGAGCGTTATGTTATTAACTGAATTTGACGAGAAAAAACATGAAGATAATATAAGAGCAGATGAACGCAAAATAATTATATGTAATATGCTCCAGGAAAATTATTCTGTAGACGACATTGTGAAAATTTTTAAGGTTCCTATAGATTATGTATTAACTCTAAAAAAACAGTTGGAGAATACCGTTATGAACTAAACGTATTATCCTTTTAGAACATCGAAATTTCTATCAGTAATAAAAAGGTGTTACTCAAACTTAGCGTAACGCCTTTTTATTTTAGTCTCAACTACCCCCACCAACTCAAACTTCTTTCATTCCAACTGGCATTCTGGAAAATTCTGAACTCTCCTAATTCCAACTAAATCCCCGCCAAAAAACAGAACCCCAAGAAAGAAGAACTCCTATATTTGTGGCCTTAGATAATATGAAGTGACCTCACATTTGTAATATCGTG
>CAVCBH010000150.1:0-43986 GCA_963600375.1 bacterium
ACCGTAAATTGAGGTGTGCAGATTGCAGGAATGATTTTTCAGACACGCTCTAGAACGGAAGTTTTTGAAAATATTAAATTAGCAGGTTACTATTTAATAAGGAGGAATGAATCTTGGAACGAATGTTAGAAAGTATGGTTATCTTTGTAGCCAAAATACATAATTATATTTTATCGTTGAACGATGCTTATGAGAAGAACTTTACAGACAAGCAGCTTCATTTCCTTGTCATTGGAATTTTGGGTATGCTTATTTTAATGGTAATTTATCCGCTGTTTAAGATTTTGAGTGAGAATCATATTTTAGCAATCGCATTCATTTATGTATTTACCGTAATCGTTGTTATAACATTTGCCATTGAAATTGGTCAGAAGATTTCCGGTACAGGAACAATGGACTTTGCAGATATTGTATTTGGAATCGTAGGATTCTTACTGATGTTTGCCGTCTTTGCAGTCATACGTCAGATTTTCCTGGCAATTCTTAATCTGTTTCAAAAAGTGGGAAAGCATTAAATAATAAAAAAGGGAATTCTATTAGTATATCATTTTCTTCCGTTCATACTTTTTCCGAAGTTTTTTCATAGATTTTTCAGAAAATTAGTGTATGATATAGGAGAAAAGAAAATACACAAGACATGCTTTCTGAATTTCTCTATACTTGTTTTCGTAAAAAATAACTGCAAAGACAGAGAAATTCCGGGAGTGTACAAGACAAGAGGGAGGCTTTTTTTCATGGATAAATTAAAAATAATGGTCGTAGATGATGAGAGCAGAATGCGAAAACTGGTAAAGGATTTCCTTAAAAAGAAGAACTTTGAGGTTGTGGAGGCCGCAGACGGTGAGGAAGCACTCGATATTTTTTTTAAGGATAAAAGCATCAGCCTGATTATCTGTGATGTCATGATGCCAAAGATTAACGGCTTTGATGTAGTAAAAGAGATTCGTCAGTACTCAGAAGTGCCAATTATCATGTTGACTGCAAAGGGCGAGGAGAATGACGAGTTAAACGGTTTTGACTTAGGTGTAGACGAATACATTTCCAAGCCATTTAGTCCGAAGATTCTTGTTGCGAGAGTAGAGGCAATTTTGCGAAGAAGCAATAATCTTTCTACAGGAGAAGTATTAAAAGCCGGCGGCATTGAACTCGATATTGCCGCACATGAAGTACGAATTGACGGAAAGGAAATTACATTAAGTTTCAAAGAATTCGAACTGCTCAATTACTTTGTAGTAAACCAGGGTGTAGCACTTTCCAGAGAAAAGATTCTTAATAATGTATGGAATTATGATTATTTTGGAGATGCCAGAACAATTGATACCCACGTTAAGAAGCTGCGTAGCAAGCTCGGTGACAAGGGAGAATATATTAAGACAATCTGGGGAATGGGTTACAAATTCGAAGTAGATTGATTAGGAGCACAGGATGAGAAATTCAATACGATTTAAAATGACCTCCATCCTTATTTTGATTGTAGGATGGGTGATTGTATTTACATGGCTCCTGAATAATACATTTTCAGAAAAATATTATGTATCTTCTGAAAAGACATCGATTGTAGAGACATTTAATAAAGTGAAGAATATTTTAAAAAATGAGGAGGATCAGGATGCCATTGATGAGGAGATGGAACAGATATCCAATAAGACGAACATCAAGATAATGATAGCACAGTCAAGTAACTATTATTATAGTCAGAACGTAATCTTCAGTAATCTGATAGATGGAAGTAAAACGTATGAGGAGATTCTTGGATATTTAGATCAAATTCGCAGTCAGGTTATCCTTGGAAATAATAAACAATACTTTAAAAATAATAGGAATAGAAGTATTTTTCCGTGGGAAAAGAGTGAAGATAATAATCTGTCTACCCTGATCAATAAGGGATATTTTATTACTCAGTTAAAAGATCAGGCAAGTGGGCAGAATGGCATCTATCTCTTTGGATTTACCGATAATGATTACTTGATTGCCATGCGTGTATCTATTGAGGGAATACAGGCAAGTGCCAATATCAGCAGTCGGTTTATGGCCTATATCGGAATGATCGGCATTATTCTTGGAAGTTTGATTATTTTTCTCTTTTCTTCCAGCTTTACTAGACCGATTAAAGATATGGCATCTGTCGCAAACCGTATGGCCAATCTCGACTTTGATGCAAAGGTCAATGTCACGCAGAATGATGAGCTTGGCGAACTGGGTAATTCGATGAACCAGTTGTCGGAGAAGCTAGAATCAACGATAGCCGATCTGAAAGCGGCGAACATAGAATTAAAGAAGGATATCGAAAAGAAGGAAAAGATTGATGATATGCGAAAGGAATTCCTTTCCCATGTAAGCCATGAGTTGAAAACACCAATTGCCTTAATTCAGGGCTATGCCGAAGGTCTCAAAGAGAATATCACAGACGATGAGGAAAGCAAAGACTTCTATTGTGAAGTTATTGCGGACGAAGCAAAGAAGATGAACGCTATGGTTAAAAAGCTTCTGACGCTCAATCAGATTGAATTCGGTAACAACCAGCTTAGTATGCAGCGCTTTGATGTGTGTCAGATGATTCAAAATAAGATTAATTCGTCCCAGATTCTCTTCAAAAAGAAGAATAATACCGTAATCTTTGAAGAAAAAGGACCAGTGTATGCCTGGGCTGATGAATTGATGATAGAAGAAGTATTTAGCAATTATTTTTCTAATGCCTTAAATCATGTATATGAAGACGGAACGATCCGAATTTATTTTGAACGCATGGATAGCAATCTTCGTGTGCATGTCTATAACGACGGCAAATGCATTCCAGAAGAAGAGCTGAATAAACTGTGGATTAAGTTCTACAAAGTCGATAAGGCACGAACCAGAGAATATGGTGGCAATGGAATTGGACTTTCTATCGTTGCGGCGACGATGAAAGCACATGGAAAGGACTTTGGGGTGGCGAATAAGGAGAATGGAGTGGACTTCTATTTCGACCTTGATGCGAAGATTAAGTCTTAGATTCTGGACGTACCCAGATGTGCTCAGACGCACCGAAAGAGAGAAGCAACCCTATAGCCGTGACTCTGTCGCTGTGGGTTGAATGTTCGCCTCCACGCTCACATTCAATCCCTGCTTTAAGGTCACAGATATGGGGTTGCTTCTCTCTTTCGGCACTGTTTGTTGGCTGTTAAGGTGTATTCAGAATATAAGGTTTGGAGGAATTTGAAGATTCTCCTGGGTCTGTCTGTTGGCTATTGAGATATATTCAGAATATAAGGTTTGGAAAATCAAAAATTATTCATATAATGGGAAGCTGCCAGATTCCTCTCCGTTAAATACATAGTATACAGCGTTCTCTTCTGGTTTTAAATATAAGTCCAGTGTTTTTAAATCTTTTACTTTGCGGTCTCTGTTACCGGCATCTACCCAAACCTTTTTTGCCCTTGCGATAACTTCTTTGCTTTCAATCTGATTTCCGGCAAATTCTACGGTATATGTTGACTTCATTTATGTATTCCCCTTTCCTAATTGGAATTATTATAATGTAATATTGTTACAAATATCATATAATAAATCTTACCAAAAATCAATAAATAAATTTCGACGGGAGGGAAAGGCTGCTTTTTTTGATTGAAAACTGTAAACAGAATATAATTCTGTTTCTGGTAGTTAAAAAATTAAAAAATAGATATTGAAAATAGCTCCCAGAAAAAATTTCGTCATGCCTGTTTTTATTTGCTGTCATTTGAGTTCGTGTATTGTTATACACTTTTTTGAATTATTTATATATAAATCTTGCAAAATCTCCCCTTTTCAACTAAAATAAAAATAAAATGTACTGTCGAAACCATTCTATACTTGATTTTATGAGTACATTGGACAATACAGGAGGATAAAGATATGGTTGCAATTATAGATTACGATGCTGGTAATATTAAAAGTGTGGAAAAAGCATTACTTCATCTTGGAGAAGATGTAGTAATCACTCGTGACCGGGAGCAGATTTTAAATAGTGATAAAGTAATTTTACCAGGGGTAGGAGCATTTGGAGATGCGATGGAAAAGATTCGTTCCTACGGACTTGATAAAGTCATTTATGAAGTAGTAGATAAGAAGATTCCTTTCTTAGGTATCTGCCTTGGTTTGCAGCTTCTTTTTGAAAAGAGTGACGAGACACCAGGTGTAAAAGGACTTGGCATTTTGCCGGGAGAAGTGTTAAGAATTCCAGATAAAGAGGGACTTAAGATTCCGCATATGGGCTGGAACTCCATTAAGATAAAAGAAGGCGCAAGACTTTTTAAAGATATTCCACAGGATTCCTACGTGTATTTTGTACATTCTTATTATTTAAAAGCAGGAAGAGAAGAAGATGTCGTTGCAACAACAGAATATTCCACATTAATTCATGCTTCTGTGGAACATGAGAATGTCTTCGCCTGCCAGTTCCACCCGGAAAAAAGCAGTGAGATTGGTCTGAAAATATTGAAAAATTTTGTGGAACTGTAGGATTCTAAGATAAGAGAACCTTTTTATGTTAATTTTAAGAGTAGATTGAGTAAGTCTTTTATATTGGCTTTAGGAGTGGATTGAGAAGTCTTTTATATTGATTTTGAGAGAAAGTTGAGAAGTCTCTTATGTTAATTTTAAGAGTATATTGTGAGAATAAGGAGTAGAAATATATGTTTACAAAAAGGATTATTCCCTGTCTTGATGTAAATGATGGCAGAGTAGTAAAAGGTGTGAATTTCGTAAATCTGATTGATGCCGGAGATCCGGTTGCCATTGCGGAGGCATATGATAAAGCGGGAGCAGATGAGCTTGTTTTTCTTGATATTACTGCCTCATCCGATGCGAGAGATACTGTAGTAGATATGGTCAGGAAAGTAGCGGAAAAAGTATTTATTCCCTTTACAGTTGGTGGCGGTATCCGTACAGTGGATGACTTTAAAGCGATTCTTCGTGAAGGAGCGGATAAAGTTTCCGTCAATTCGGCTGCGATTATGCGCCCGCAATTAATCAGTGAGGCAGCAGACAAGTTTGGAAGCCAGTGTGTCGTTGTTGCCATCGATGCCAAAAGAAGAGAAGATGGTGGTTGGAACATTTTTAAAAATGGCGGCAGAGTAGACATGGGCATTGACGCAGTAGAATGGGCAATCCAGGTAGAAAAATTAGGTGCAGGAGAAATCCTTCTTACCAGCATGGACTGCGATGGAACCAAAGCAGGCTACGATTTAGAACTTACCCGCACAATTTCTGAAAATGTATCTATCCCCGTTATTGCATCCGGCGGCGCAGGAACCAAAGAACATTTCTATGATGCATTTGATGAAGGAAAGGCAGATGCAGCATTAGCCGCTTCCTTATTTCATTTTAAAGAGTTAGAAATCATGGACTTAAAAAAATATCTCAGAGAAAAAGGAATTTCGGTCAGAATGTAAATTATTAAAAAGGATTTATCTATGAAAATGATAAAAGGAGATAAAGTAGCAATTGTATGCTGTTCAAACGGACAGAGTGAAACAAAGAAAAAAGAAATAGAAAAGCTGAAGAGAGTATTAGAAGAAATTGGTCTTATACCAGTATTATCAAAATGTATCTATCAAAAGTCATTCCAGGAAAAAGAACAGAATCAGACAGAGCAGAGGTTGGTAGAGCAAAGAATAGAAGAAAAAGAACAGAATATAATAGAACAAAGTAGAGAAAAACAGAATATAATACCTTTTATAATACCAACGCCTGCAGAGAGTGGATTACCAGAAGAGAGAGCGGCAGAATTAATGACGTTCTATAAAGAAGATTCCATAAAAGCTATATTTGATATTTCAGGGGGTGACCTTGCAAATACTGTTCTCCCGTACTTAGATTATGAACAGATTGCAACCGCCAATAAGCAATTCTGGGGCTACAGTGACCTGACGGCCATTATTAATGCCATTTATACAAAGACGGGAAAAACTTCGGTCTTATATCAGGTTCGTAATCTCCTATATGAAAATGCAAAACAGCAGGTAAAAGATTTTAAAGAAACTATTTTTGCCGATGCATCTAAAGAATCTGACAGATTTAAGAATAATAAGTCTATAGATGCTGCTGAGTCCGGTGATCAAATGGGTGGATTATATGATTTCCTTTATAAATTTTGTCAGGGAAATGCCCTGCAGGGAACCGTTGTCGGCGGTAATATCCGCTGTTTTCTAAAACTTGCCGGAACAGAATACTTCCCAGACTTAACAGATAAGATACTGTTATTAGAAGCAAGAAGTGGAAGTCATGCACAACTACTAACTTACCTTTCCCAGCTAGAACAATTAGGAGCCTTTCAGAAAATAAAAGGTATAGTACTCGGAACATTTACCCAGATGGAACGAGAACAGCAAAAGCCCGATATATATCAACTTTTGAGGCGCTACATTACACCAGAGATGCCGGTGGTAAAAACACAGTATATTGGGCATGGGATGGACTCTAAAGCAATAGAAATAGGGAGAGAATATAAATTCTGAGTTTACGCTAACAGCTAAAAAACAGCTTCCAAAGAGAGCCGATAATCTATATTTGTGATTTTAGAGCGAGGATTGAATGTGAGCCATTAAGCGAACAGTCAACCTACGGTGACAGAGTCACAAATATAGATTATCGGCTCTCTTTGGAAGCGTCTATTTACCTGGATAAATCAGAACTTCTTTTTCTTAAAATACTTATTGGTCTCAGCCACAACAACCCCATTCAACGCAAGCAGCGCAATCAAGTTTGGAATCGCCATCAAACCATTTACAATATCTGCAATCGTCCATACAGCAGAAACCGTCATATAAGGTCCAATAAATACACAGGCAATGTAGAGCCAGCGATAAACACGGACAGCCTTTCTATTATTACCAGTTAAGTAATCAAGACATCTTTCGCTGTAGTAATCCCATCCAAGGATGGTAGTGAATGCGAAGAATACAAGACATACCATTAAGATAAAAGCAGATACTCTTGCAGGAAAAGGAAGACCAACCTGGAATGCTCTTGTTGTAACAGCAACACCGTCAAGTCCCTTATCCCAGCTTCCTGTAATAACGATAGAAAGACCAGTCATTGTACAGATGATGATAGTATCAATAACAGTACCAAGCATAGATACAAGACCCTGTCTTACTGGTTCTGTAGTCTGAACAGCAGCAGCAGCGATTGGCGCACTACCGATACCAGCTTCGTTGGAGAAAATACCACGGGCGATACCTTTTTGCATAGCAACAATCATTGCACCTAATGCACCACCGGCAACTGCGCGCATACCAAAGGCACTCTGAACAATTTCTACGATAGCAGCAGGAATTGCTTTGTAATTAAGAATTAATATTAAAACAGCAGCGATAATATAAGCGACAGCCATAAATGGAACAACAATCTGTGCTACGGCAGAAATTCTTCGAAGCCCTCCGATAATAACGAAAGCAACACAGGCAGTTAAAAGAATTCCGGCAATGATAACAGTCCAGGAATAATTTCTTCCCAATAACTGTACAGTCCATGTATTGTTAGCATCAAAGAAGTTGTTTACGGCACTGGTAATACCATTAATCTGAGTAAATGTACCAATACCTAAAAGACCTACCATAACACCAAAAACAGCGAAGATTTTTGCAAGCCATTTCCAGCTTTTTCCCATACCATTTTCTATGTAGTAGAATGGACCGCCGACAATGTGGCCGTCTTCTGCAACGGTTCTGTACTTAATAGCGAGGAGACATTCTGAATACTTTGTTGCTGTACCAAAAATAGCGGCAACGATCATCCAGAAAAGTGCACCGGGACCACCGGCAACGATAGCGGTAGCAACACCAACGATGTTACCTGTTCCGATCGTAGCGGAAAGTGCGGTACAAAGCGCACCAAAACTTGAAATCTCTCCATGTTCTCCATCTGTTTCATTCGAGAACATATACTTAAAAGCGAGGATAAGCTTGCGAACCTGAAGACCTTTCAGACGGATGGTCAGAAAGATACCTGTTGCCAGAATCATGACAATTAATGGGACACCCCATACTAAATTGTCGATTGTACCTAAGATTGAGTTGATTGTTCCAAACATAATACTTTTTGATAGACTATGCCTGTCTGAATGAAAGGCATACTTCCATCTTTCCTTTCTTAATAGATTTTTCTGTGTGAAATACAATATGAATAACCATATCCCAATTGATTCTCCTGAAAAATCATCTCGGAAAAGGGGGAAACTGCCTTTGCAAAGTAAGAATTCACAGTTTTCTAAAGACACAAAAAGGACTGATACCCATTATCAGTCCTCTAAAGAGTTAAACATGCATTTATAGTGCCCTGTCCTTTTGCCTGAGAGATTAGCAGATATGCTGCCGTACACCTTCGGCGCTTTACATCGCGGTAAAGACTCTCCAGAGAGTAATGCTGTATTGTTATATAGCAAACACTGTAAGAATAACACAAGGAGAAACGAATTTCAATATATTTTTGAAAAAAATGCAAGGTGCACAGAAAAAGACTGCAAAAAGATAAATTTTTTAACGATTAAAAATTATATTTATAAAAATGAATATGAAAAATATTTTCAAAAAGCAAAATCTTACTTGTTATTGCTTTTGTAAAAGCTAAGTTCTGGCAGGGGAAAACTTGCGATAATGAGACATCATTGTTATAATGTATGCAAAAGTAAAGTTATTATCATTATATATACAACAGTTTGTGGAATTGCCTGCAAGAGGTGAAAATGATAAATAATAATGATAAATAATAAAGAGATGAGAAATAATGATATCTAAATTTAAAGGAGACATTTTTTATAAATGAAAGAGCAACTAAGAGAAGACTTAAAAAGATATTTATTTGAGGAAAAGGTCTGTAATCTTGTGACAGAAATCTCTTCACAGGAGCCAGGCAGTGAGCCGATGCCAAATACAGAGGTCATTTTAAAAAGAAGAATTATAGAAACAGGAGAAGAAGGGTTTTCCTATCAGCCCGTTCTTACAAAGACAGGCAAAGAATTTACATTTTTTGAGCCAATCGCAAAAGAGGAGCGGCTGATCGTTCTTGGTGGAGGTCATATTTCCGGCTATCTGTGCGAGTTTGCGGCAAAGACTGGATTTGCAGTCTGGGTCGTGGATGAGAGAGAAGAATTTGCAAATAAAGAGCGGTTTCCAGATGCGAAGAAGGTAATCTGTGGAAAGTATACAGAGGTGCTGCCGGAATTAAAGATTAATAAAAACGATTATGTGGCGATTGTAACAAGAGGACATAGCTGTGACGGGGACTGCCTGTATTATATTTTAACACATGAGATACCGGGGTATCTTGGAATGATTGGCTCGAAAAGAAGAGTAAGCGCGCAGTTTGAGATGTTTAAAGGAATGGGAATTCCCGAAGAAAAAATCGTGCAGGTACATAATCCGATCGGGTTGCCGATTAAGGGGGTAACGCCGCCGGAGATTGCAATTTCTATTCTTGCAGAACTTATCTTAGAAAAAAGAACGAAAAAAACAGACGGAACCGTACAGACAGAACTCGATTATGATGTACTCTTAGAATGGCTCAATGGAATCAAACCATGTGCGATGGCGACTATTTTAAAAGCACAAGGCTCTTCTCCAAGAAAAGAGGGAGCCAAAATGTTGATTTTTGAAGATAAATCCATTCTTGGAAGTGTCGGAGGAGGTCTTGCAGAGAGCAAAGTTATCGAAAAAGGACATGAAATGATTGGAAGTGGAAAGGCATTTTTATTTCATTTTGTTATGGATGCGGATGTGGCAGCGCGTGTAGGAATGGCATGCGGCGGTACATTTGATATGTTAATTGAGGATGTTGTGAGGGAATAATGTTTTTTAGTACCCTGAATCAACGACTCAAAGAGTCGGAAATCAGATGCTCGGTAATTCAATTGCCGAGTACTTCACTTTAAAAAGAGGTAGAATATATGAAGTTAATGAAAACAGAAGATGCAGTAGGTCAGGTATTGTGTCATGATATTACGCAGATTATAAAAGGTGTTACAAAAGATGCCGTTTTTCGGAAAGGACATATAATTACAGAAGAAGATATTCCAGTATTGCTGAGCGTCGGAAAGGATAACGTATATATATGGGAGAAGGGCGAGACAAGACTTCATGAGAATGAGGCGGCAGAAATCTTAAGAGAAATGTGTCAGGGTGAACATATGCATCCAACTCCGGTAAAAGAGGGAAAGATTGAGCTTGTGGCAGATATAGATGGCCTGTTAAAGGTAGATAGTGAGAAGTTAAAGAAAGTAAATGGATTTGGCGAGATGATGATTGCGTCCCGTCATGGAAACTTTGCAGTAAAAAAGGGAGATAAACTGGTGGGAACAAGAATTATTCCGCTTGTTATCGAAAAGGAAAAGATGGAACAGGCAAGGGCAATCTGTGAAGGAAAGCCGATTCTTGAATTAAAACCATTTGTCCATAAAAAGGTCGGTATCGTTACAACGGGAAATGAAGTATATTACCACAGAATTGAGGATACATTTACACCAGTTATTAAGGAAAAACTTGCAGAATATGATACAGAAATAATCGGTCAGGAAATCTGCAATGATGATCATGAAAAAATTACAAAGGCAATTCTTTCTTTTATTGAAAAGGGAGCCGATCTGGTTCTTTGTACTGGTGGAATGAGTGTTGATCCAGATGATATGACACCACTTGCCATTAAAAATACGGGGGCAAACATTGTTTCCTACGGCGCACCGGTTCTTCCGGGAGCTATGTTTTTGTTAAGCTATTATAAAAGAACGGATGCACCGCATGGCATGGCTGCGATTGTCGGACTGCCGGGGTGTGTCATGTATGCAAAGCGAACGATTTTTGATCTGGCACTTCCTCGAATTATGGCAGATGATAAAATTACTGCAGAAGAACTTGCAGCACTGGGAGAAGGAGGCTTATGCTTGAATTGTCCGGTCTGCACCTTTCCGAATTGTGGTTTTGGAAAGTAGGAAGAAAGGAGATTTATGGAATATACGCATTTTGATAAAAATGGAAATGCTGTTATGGTGGATGTGAGCGAAAAGACGGTGACAAAGCGTGTTGCTGTTGCAAAAGGCTCTATCCGCATGAGCAAAGAATGTTACGATAAAATAAAACATCAGGATATGAAAAAAGGGGATGTGCTGGGTGTAGCCCGTATAGCGGGAATTATGGGAGCGAAGAAGACTTTCGAATTGATTCCGTTATGTCATATTTTAAATCTTACTTCGGTAACGGTCGATTTTATTATGAAAGAAGAGAGTCAGAGTATAACCGCAGTCTGTGAAACAAAAACAACGGGAAAGACAGGCGTGGAAATGGAAGCATTAACCGGAGTACAGATTGCGCTTCTTACGATTTATGATATGTGTAAGGCAGTAGACAAAACGATGGAAATTTATGGTGTCTGTCTTTGCAGCAAATCTGGTGGCAAAAGCGGTGATGTTGTATATAAAACAGTGGATGGTGAATAAGCATGCGGTATCAGATTGAAAATGGAACAGTTTCTCTTGGAGGTAAGACGATTCTTGACCATATTGAATTTTCAATAAAGGGGAAGGAAAAAATAGCGGTTGTTGGACGAAACGGTGCAGGAAAGACAACGCTGTTACGACTGATCAGTGGGGAGTTGTCTCTTGACAGAGATGATAAACGCTTTGGAAAGGGAATTCAGACGGATAAAGAGATTTCAATTGAATTTTTGCATCAGCAAAGTTTTCATGATACAGAAAGAACCATAGAGGAAGAGATCTTGTCTCTGGTCGGTGAGGAAGATATTTTTTCAAAAGAACGTTATTATTTCGAAAAAGAATATGACCGCATTTTTACCGGTTTCGGGTTTCAGAAGGAAGATAAGCAGAAAAAAATCGGGCAGTTTTCTGGTGGAGAGCAGACGAAACTTGCCTTTATTAAGCTTTTGCTGTCCAAGCCAGATATTCTGCTTTTAGATGAACCGACCAATCATCTTGATATTGCCTCAGTAGAATGGTTAGAAGATTATCTTACTTCTTATGAAAAAGCGGTTATTATAGTCTCACATGACCGCTTTTTTATCGACCGCACCGCAGAAGTCATTTATGAGATTTCTGACGGAAAACTCACACGTTATGCTGGTAATTACACAGAATACAAAAAGCAAAAAGAAAAACAGAGAGCCTTACAGAAAAAAAAGTATGATGCCCAACAAAAAGAAATTGCCAGGTTAAATGAACTGATTGAAAAGTTTAAACATAAACCAAAGAAAGCTTCCATGGCGCGTTCTAAGAAAAAAGTGTTAGAACGAATGCAAAAGGTAGACAAGCCGGGAAAAGAAGAAGCCTATATTTTTAAAGAAAAATTAGAACCGCTTACGTTAGGAGCAAAAAATGTTTTAGAAACAGAACATTTAAAAATTGGGTATGATATTCCGATTAGAGAACTTACCCTGCGAATTCGAAGAGGACAGAAAATCGCAGTACTTGGAGCAAATGGAGCGGGAAAAACGACATTTTTTAAGACGATCGTTGGGCAGCTTCCCCTAATCTCTGGAAAATATACATTAGGCAATGGCATTATGAGCCGTTACTTTGACCAACATTCCGGGGAGATACAGTCAGAAAAGCGCATAGAAGAACATTTCGGAGAATGTTTTCCAAAATTAACAGAAAAAGAAAAACGCCAGACATTAGGAAAATATTTATTTTCTTCTCAAAAGGCCAATGTAAAAATCAGTGACTTATCCGGTGGTGAAAAAAGCCGCCTGGTTTTAGCAGAAATATTAGAAAGCCGACCAAACTTTTTAATTTTAGACGAACCAACCAATCATATGGATCTGCCGGCAAAAGAAACAATGGAATCCGCATTTTCTGCTTACACTGGCACAATGCTTTTCATATCTCATGACCGTTACTTCGTCAGTAAATTAGCCGATGCCCTCTTACTATTTGAAGAAGATGGCGTAAAATACTACCCATTTGGCTATGAACATTACCTTCATATGCTAAAGAAAAAAAGAGAAGGCGACCAGACCTGGACAGACGTAGTAGAAGCGGAAAACACCGCCTTAGTAGAAGGTCTCCTGTCCGTTCCTGCAAAAGAACGTCACCAGACCGCGCGGTTTAACACCGAACAATCCTACACAGACTGGCAGCTATCCCTCGCCAAAGAACAGCTTGAAAAATGTCAGATGAACATAGAAAACTGGCAAAAACAACGAGAAAACATTCTGCACACCCTCACCTTCGAACAATACCAATCAGAGGAATGGGAAATCACACAAAAAAAATTACAGGAAGAATTAACACAACTCGAAGAACAATATTTCGAACAATGTCTCATCTGGTATGAAAAGTGGCAAGAATATGAAGAGGCATTTGCTGATTATGCTGAATGATTGGCTAAGGAGACAGACGCGCCCAAAGAGAGCCGTTTTCTGGCAACTCTGTAAATCAGTTAAAAAGTTTTGAGCTTAACACGAAAACTAATATAATAGCACTATAATAAAAGGTTAAGTGTCGGTTCCATAGAATTTAATTTCCTGGATATTCAATCTTTCCAGCCTTCTTCCCCAAATCTCTCAACTGGTTTGTAGAGCTAGAACTATATCCATGGAACTAACCCATAGGATAATTGAGAAAAGAATAGATCAACAGGTTTATAAAGTTAGCAGAAGTCAGAACCCCAGCGATGGAAATATATATAAATTATGACTTGGAGCAAGCTCTTAATGCGGTTGAGCATTAAGAGTGCAGGGATACGGAACAATTTATATATATTTCCATCGCTGGGGTTCGTCTGTTTCTATCTACAAATCAGCATTCAACTTCTTCTGTGCCGTAGCCAGCATCAGTTTAATTCTGTTCACCTGGTTTACCTCACTTGCCCCCGGATCATAATCGATTGCCACGATATTTGACTCAGGATACTTACGGCGAAGTTCCTTAATAACACCTTTACCAACTACATGGTTTGGCAGGCAGGCAAATGGCTGTGTACATACGATATTTGGTGCGCCTTCTTTGATAAGCTCAACCATTTCTCCTGTTAGGAACCAGCCCTCACCAGTCTGGTTACCAAGAGATACGATTGGTTTTGCGTATTCCGCAAGTTCCTCAATATGAGGTGGTGCAGTGAAACGCTCGCTTCGTTCCAGCTCTTTTCGAAGGAATCCTCGGTAAGCTTCGAGTGCAGAAATTGCCATGTTACATAATTTGGCGGCCTTTGTAGACTTTCCAAGGTATTCTGCTTTAAAGTTACTATTGTAGAAAGAGTAGAACATGAAGTCTAATAAGTCTGGCATTACTGCCTCTGCGCCTTCTGCCTCTAAAAGTTCTACCAGATGATTATTGGCGTCTGGAAGGAACTTTACAAGGATTTCTCCAACGATACCAACACGAGGTTTCTTCTCGTCTGTGATTGGCAATCTGTCAAAGTCGCGGATAATGCCGCGGATATTTTTCTTAAATTCTCCGTAACGTGCCTTTTCAAGAGATTTAATACAACGCTTTTTCCATACTTCATGTAAATGATTTGCAGAACCTTTTACTTTTTCGTATGGACGGACGCGGTAGAGAACACGCATAAATAAATCTCCGTAAATAACGCCCTGAAGAGCGCGGACAAGAAGACCTGGAGTGAATTTAAAGCCTTCATTTTTCTCGATTCCCTGTACGCTTAAACTGATAACTGGAATCTGTCCATAACCATTCTTTGCTAATGCACGGCGGATAAATCCGATATAGTTTGTTGCACGACATCCACCACCAGTCTGAGAGATAATAACGGCAGTTTTGTTCAGGTCATATTTGCCAGAAGTTAAGGCAGTCATAATCTGACCAACAACGATAAGAGATGGATAGCAGGCATCGTTATTTACATATTTTAATCCGGTATCTACAGCCTGTTTTCCCATTTCTGGTAAAATCTCTACGTTATAGCCGCAGTGACGGAAGGCAGGTGTCAGCAGGTCAAAATGAATTGGGGACATCTGAGGAATCAGAATCGTGTAATCCTTCTTCATTTCTTTTGTGAATTCCACTTTTTCGATATTTGCTGGAACCGGATGTGGTTCAATATGCTTACGGTTTCTGATCTTTACGGCAGCAATCAGAGAACGGATACGGATTCTGGCAGCACCTAAGTTGTTTACCTCATCAATCTTAAGGACAGTATAAATACGTCCGGAATTGGTCATAATATCATTTACCTGGTCAGTCGTTACTGCATCAAGACCACAGCCGAAGGAGTTAAGCTGAATGACTTCTAACTGCTTATTCTTCTTTGCGTAGTTTGCGGCAGCATACAGACGGGAATGATACATCCACTGGTCGGAAACGATTAATGGACGTTCTACATGACCTAAGTGGCAGATGGAATCTTCACTTAACACGGCGATACCGAAAGAATTAATCAGTTCAGGAATACCGTGGTTGATCTCCGGGTCAACATGATATGGACGACCACAGAGAACAATACCCATTTTTCCGGTTTCTGCAAGGTAAGCAAGAGTTTCTTCGCCCTTTGCCTGAACATCTTTTCTTACCTGTTCTGCTTCTTTATAAGCTTCATCAACCGCATGATCAATCTCTTCTTTTGTCACATCGAAATGTTTAGATAACTCATCATAAAGACGTACTTTTAAGGCATCCGCATTATCGAGTGCTAAGAATGGGTTCATAAAAAGAATATCCGGATTACGGAGTTCTTCCATGTTATTTTTAATATTTTCTGCATAAGAAGTTACGATCGGGCAGTTGTAATGGTTGTTTGCACCTTCCATCTGGTCTTCCTCATAAGGGACACAAGGATAGAAAATGGTGTTGATACCTTTTTTTAAGAGCCACATCACATGACCGTGTGCGATCTTTGCAGGATAACATTCAGATTCACTTGGGATGGATTCGATACCAAGTTCATAAATCTTTCGGGAGGACTTTGGAGAAAGCATAACCCGGAAAGAAAGGTTCGTAAAGAATGTGTGCCAGAACGGATAGTTCTCATACATATTCAGTACTCGTGGGATACCGATAACACCACGCTTTGCCTCATCTGATTTTAAAGATTTATATCCGAAAATTCGTTTATATTTATATTCGTAAAGGTTAGGTACATGTTCGTGATTCTTCTCGAGACCAAGACCACGCTCACAACGGTTACCGGAAATAAACTGGCGGTCGTTGTTAAACTTATTAATCGTAAGGATACAATGGTTGTTACATCCCTGACAGCGACTCATGGAAGTAGAGTACTCTAAGTTAATGATATCATCAATAGAGAGCATCTGTGTATCTCCGGTTTCTTCCTCACGCTCTCTTGCGATCAAGGCAGCGCCAAAGGCACCCATGATACCTGCAATGTCCGGACGAACGGCATGACAGCCAGAAATACGCTCAAAGCTTCGAAGTACGGCATCATTATAGAAAGTACCACCCTGAACAACGATTTTTTTACCAAGCTGTTTTGGGTCGGTTAACTTAATAACCTTTAATAAGGCGTTACGGATAACGGAATATGCAAGCCCAGCAGAAATATCACCAACGCTTGCGCCTTCTTTCTGTGCCTGCTTTACTTTTGAGTTCATAAATACGGTACAACGGGAACCCAAGTCGATTGGAGATGGGGCAAACAGCGCAACTTTTGCAAAATCGGCTACAGAATAATTTAAGGATTTTGCGAAAGTTTCGATGAAAGAACCACATCCAGAGGAACAGGCTTCATTTAAAAGTACGTTATCTACGGCGTGGTTACGAATCTTGATACACTTCATATCCTGTCCGCCGATATCTAAAATACAATCTACATCTGGCTCAAAGAAAGCGGCAGCATAGTAATGTGCCATAGTCTCTACTTCGCCGTGATCAAGCTGCAGGGCGGCCTTGATTAACGCTTCACCGTAACCAGTAGAGCAGGAGCCGGAAATCTTTGCAGTAGGAGGAAGTAACTCTTTTAACTCCTTTATGGCGCGAATCGTTGTATTTAACGGGCTTCCGTTATTGTTATCATAGAAGCGGTATAAAAGGGAACCGTCCTCATCAACTAAGGCAAGCTTTGTTGTGGTAGAACCGGCATCGATACCAAGATAACATTTTCCACTATAAGTTGCCAGGTCTGCCTTTTTAACCTTGAACTGGTTATGCTCTTCAATAAACTCATCATATTCTTTCTCATCTTTGAAAAGAGGTTCCATACGCTCTACTTCAACAGCGAGTTTGATGTCGGATTCAAATTCTTTTAAAAGTTCATCCATTGTAAAAAAACATTCTTCTTTTGCATTTAAGGCAGCACCTTTTGCCGCAAAAAGATGGGAATATGGTGGGTCAATAATGTGGTCTTCATCTAAGTTTAAAGTACGGATAAATGCATTCTTTAACTCAGGCATAAAGTGAAGAGGACCGCCAAGGAAAGCAACGTGTCCTTTGATTGGCTTACCACAGGCAAGACCACTGATGGTCTGGTTTACTACCGCCTGGAAAATAGAAGCGGCAAGGTTTTCCTTTGTTGCTCCTTCATTAATTAATGGCTGAATATCAGATTTGGCAAAAACACCACAACGGGCAGCGATTGGATAGAGGGTATCGTAATCACGGGCATATTCGTTAAGACCGGTTGCGTCTGTCTGTAAAAGACTTGCCATCTGGTCAATGAAAGAACCAGTACCACCGGCACATACACCGTTCATACGCTGTTCAATTCCGTTATTAAAATAAATAATCTTGGCGTCTTCACCGCCAAGTTCGATTGCTACGTCTGTTTTTGGTTCATAGTCCTGTAAGGCATTCGCTACACAAACTACTTCCTGACAAAAAGGAATATGTAAATATTCGGAAATTGCCATTCCGCCGGAACCAGTTACGGTTGGATGAATCGTGAGGTTGCCAAGCTTTTCTCTTGCCTCAGATAATAATGTCTGTAAAGTTCCTTTAATATTTGCAAAATGTCGTTTGTAATCGGAAAACAGGATATCATGGCTCTCATTGATCACTGTTACCTTTACGGTAGTAGAACCAATATCAATACCTAATGCGTGCTTCATGATTAATCAATCATCTCCTTTAGTAAAATCTGTGTTAATGTTGTGTATTAAAATAAGGTAATATAATGTTCAGAATCTGTTTATAACACCGCCAGGCGATGTCACTGCATCTCCCTTATTTCGTCGTTTTGTCAATGGAAATATTCTGCGTTATTTGACGGAAAGACAATGAGACAGCACATTATGACTCTGAATCACCATATATAGATAAATCTCTCAATATCCAAATCATTATAAACGAGTTGGACGCAAAATACAACAAATTTCTCAAAAAAGATATAGGAACTGGAAAAGAATTACAAATCGGAAAAAGATTTTGTATCATTTTTTTGTAGATAACGTACCTTTTTAAAAGGCTGTCATATTTTATAATTAAGGAAGAAAAAGGAAGAGTATATATGAGTGAAAAAGTGTATGTAAACATATGTGATAAGAAAAGATGTCCCGGTCCGGTGTATGCAGTAAAGACAGGAGATACTTTGTATTCCATTGCACAGCAGTACCATTGTCGGGTGAGAACGCTTCTTGACTTGAATCCTTTTGTAGATATATATAATTTGCAGCCAGGAGAAGAAATCTGTGTGCCAGACTGCCGTGGACAGGGAAAAGTGGACTTTCGGCCTTATGTAGTAAAAGAGGGAGATACATTGGAAATTATCCTGAAAAATGTTTCGATGTCATTTGAGGAATTGGCAAAGGTAAATCGTATTTTGTATAATCTTACGGTACCTGTGGGAACAATTTTACTTGTACCTGCAAAAAGGAAATAAATGAAAAGAAGAAATGTCATAAAAAATAGTAGAAAAATAACAGAAATGCGTTTGACAAAGTATTAGATATTTCTTATAATAAAACCAAACGGTTTCAGTCCTGTAAGAGTCCGCGAAACGGACTCTTTCTTTCGTTTTGCCATGAGGGAGAAGAAGCAGGTTTGAAATACGATAAACTGTTGAAAGAGGGAAGTCTCATGATAAGAATTTTTAAAACGACCGATTCAGGGATTCGTAAAGTTGCTGTGGCAGAGGAAGGATGCTGGATAGCCCTTACCAATCCTACAGCAGAAGAACTAAGTACCACAGCAGACCAGTTCAACATTGATGTTGATGACTTAAGAAGCCCCTTGGATGAGGAGGAACGTTCCCGTATACAGGTGGAGGAGAATTATACATTAATTATTCTGGATATTCCAACGATTGAAGAACGTAAAGGCAGAGAATATTTCTATACGATACCGTTTGGAATTATCTTTACTGATAAATATATATTTACCGTCTGTCTTGTAGACTCGCCGGTATTGACCGTATTTATGGATGGAAGAGTGAGGGACTTTTATACGTTCAAGAGAACTCGTTTCATCTACCAGATGCTATACCGCAATGCAACAATGTTTCTGCAGTATCTGAAGATTATTGATAAGAAAAGCGATGAGGTGGAGAAGAAACTTCATATTTCTCAGAGAAATCAGGAATTGATTGAGATGCTTGACTTGGAGAAGAGTCTTGTATATTTTACAACATCTCTTAGAGGTAATGAAGTGGTTCTCGAGAAGCTGATGCGTAACACATCCATTCCGCGTTATGAAGATGACGAGGAATTGCTTGAAGATGTTATTATCGAGAATAAGCAGGCGATTGAGATGGCGAAGATTTACAGTGACATTTTAAGTGGAACGATGGATGCCTTTGCCTCTGTTATATCGAACAACTTAAATATTGCGATGAAGTTTTTGTCCGTTATCACTATCGTGCTTACGGTACCAACCATTGTTACAAGTGCGCTTGGTATGAACGTAGCGGGAATTCCATTTGCCAATAATCCGTATGGATTCTGGATTGTTGTAGGAATTTCATTATTATTAACTCTGATTGCAGGAGCAATCATTGCAAAGAACAAACATTTTAAATAAGTATGAAACAGCCGGGATTTCCGGCTGTTCATTTATAAACAAAAAGTTATTTTATTAAGAATGTATGCATGGAATCTTTACTGCACTTGCCTATGCAGGGGATTTCTCTTAGAGCCTGTTTGAAAAATGCTTTCAGCAAGATGTGAGTTATGATTTGCAGGAATGATTTTTCAAGCACACTCTGGTACATTGAAAGTTAAAGGAGGAGTGCCATGAACTGGCTAGATAAGCTGGAACGTAAATTTGGAAGATACGCGATACGAAATCTGCCGTTGTATATCGTTATACTTTATGCGATAGGAGCGGTACTTAATATTTTGACAAAGGGTTCTTACTATTATTATGTTGCATTGAACCCGTATATGATACTTCATGGACAGGTTTGGAGACTGCTTGGTTTCCTCATTGTACCACCGAATGCAAGCCTTATTTTTATCGTTTTTGTGTTGATGTTTTACTATTCGATTGGAGAATCCTTAGTGCAGGTGTGGGGAGCATTTCGCTTTAACATGTACATTCTGACAGGAATTCTTGCAACGATTATAGCATCATTTGTTGTATATTTTATTTATCCGTCACCAATGATTTTTATGGATACCTTTTATTTGAATATGTCCATGTTTTTAGCCTATGCCACAATATTCCCGGAGATGAGAGTATATCTTTATGGTATTGTTCCAATAAAAGTGAAGTGGATGGCATGGTTTGATGTGGCGCTTTTACTTTGGCAGTTTGTTGTTGGAGGACTTGGAGCAAGAATTGCGATTGTAGTAAGTTTACTGAACTTTTTACTGTTTTACTTCTCGTCAAGAAACTATAAGAGAGTTTCTCCGAAGGAAATTCATAGAAAGAGGGCATATCGTAAGAAGTCTTCAGCAGCTTTGAATAAGCCATATCGCCATAAATGTACAGTTTGTGGCAGGACAGAACTGGATGATCCGAATTTAGAGTTCCGCTATTGTTCGAAGTGTAACGGAAATTATGAATATTGCAATGAACATTTATTTACCCATACCCATATAAAGTAAAGTTTGAGTCAAAAGTCAATGGCGGCTTTAAATAAAGCGGTCATTGAAAAGAAAAAACATTTATAAAGTTGAATGGGCATACGATAAATGCAGTGTATACACTGAAAATAAATAATGACAGACAGGAGGCGGTCTTTTGGTGACAATATCAGACAACATCATAATAGGAAAGACAATTTTCCACGATGCAAAGCGTATATTGCGGGGAGTCCGCCATCCTTTTATATGGAAGAAAGGGCTGTGGTATGGCATTACGACTTCCTGTGGGGAAGACACGATCATGTATATTCTTTCTTCAGGAGAGATGCGACAGAAGTTTTATCAGGAGAATGATTTAAGACTTTTAGGACTTGCAGGTTCGATGAAAGAGGCTTACGAAATTGTGTTAAAACTTGTGCAGATGGGGTATAATAATGACTGTATCTATGAGATGAATCAGTACCTGAAAAAGTTTTAAACAGGAGGAAAATATGTGCTGCACGTATTATTACTACTACTAAAAATACTTGGAATACTGCTCCTGTTACTGATCGGGCTTTTTTTACTTGTGTTACTGACACCGATTCGTTATTCCTTTATATTAGAAAAGGGAGAGCAGGTTTCACCGAAGTTTTCCGTAAGAGTTACCTGGCTGTGTTGGATTTTTTATTTTAAGACCAGCTACATAGATAAAGTTTTTGATTATCAGGTAAGGATACTGGGACGGCAGATTGCCGGAAATCAGCCGGAATTTCTTGATAAGCAGAAAGAACGGCAAAAAAGAAAGGCAGAAAAAGAAAAAGCACGGAAAGAGCGCGAAAACAGCAAAGAAGACAGGAAGAAGAAACCAGAAGAAAAGGCAGGAAGGCAGAAAGAATCAGGGGAATCCGAAGAAATGGTGAAAGAATTACCTGTAGCAGTTACCGAAAAAGAGCTGACTATAAAGGGAAAGCCTGAGGAAGATCTTCTTAATTCCGATAAATTTAATTTAGATATTTCTACAGAAGAAAAAAACAGCGAGTGTGCTGGGAAGAAAGGAAACGAAGACGTAATTCCTGACAAAGCATCCGCAGACAAATCAGAAGAGAAAAAAGCAAAAGAAGCGAAATGGGAAAATGGTCCGAAAGAAGATTCTGAGGAAAAGAAGCGGGAAAAAGGCGCTTCTTTTGAGAAGTTTAAGGATAAAGCAAAGAATGTGACAAACCGAATAAAAAGCATAAAAGAGGCAAAAGCAAAACTGGATAAACTGCCGTGGCGGGAATGGTTAGAGCTTGGAAAGGATATTTTGTTTCGTCTTTTAAAGCATGTTTTGCCACAAAAGCTTGAAGGGAGCATTGCATTTGGATTTGACGATCCTGCGAATACAGGATATGTTACAGGGCTGGCAGCTATGTTTTATTCTAAGTATGGAGAACATTTTTCTCTGTATCCGGATTTTGAGCGAAAGATGTTTGCTGCAAAGTGTAAAGGAAGAGGAAGAATCCGACCAGGGTATATGCTCGTTCTGGTTGTTTCTATATTAAAAGAAAAGAGTATAAGAACCATGATTAAAACGATTATTTTAGGTTAAACAGGAGGGTACGTTATGGATAAACAGAATTTTGATACAACAGTGAATTCTTTATTTAGTGGAATGGATCATGTATTATCTTCTAAGACAGTTGTGGGTGAGCCACAGGTAATTGGAGATACCATTATTTTACCGCTCGTTGATATTTCTTTTGGAATGGGAGCGGGTGCATTTAATAAAGAAAAAGGGAGCAGTGCCGGTGGTGGAATTGGAGGAAAGATGTCTCCAAGTGCCATTTTAGTCATTCATAATGGACAGACAAAGCTTGTCAACATTCGTGACCAGGATGCGGTAACAAAGGTTCTTGATATGGTTCCAGATGCCGTAAATAAAGTTGTTTCTATTATAAAAGGAGATGACACGCAGGAAAAGGCAGATCCGGAAGTAGAATCTGCGGTAAATAAAGCAGCACAGGCAGAAGCATCTGTCGTAGATGTAGATGGTGCAGGAATCTGATGCGCGCTCTATTCAGTTAACGTGGAAACTGCTCCGTTGCCTTTTGGCAGGGAAAATCTTCCACGAATTGTAATGTATATCTTGCAGAAAGTTTTTTTAAAATACACTTTGGGTCACTTTAGATTAATCAAATAAAAAAAGTGAAGATTTTTAAAAGTTTTCCTTGCAATTTGTTTTGATTTCTGATAGTATAGACTCGTTGTAAGTCTGTCAGACTTAAGTATATTCGCGAGGAGGTGCTATCATGGCAAGATGCGCTATTTGTGACAAAGGTGCTCATTTCGGTATCAAAGTGAGTCATTCACATAGAAGATCAAACAAAATGTGGAAATCCAACATTAAGTCTGTAAGAGTGAAAGTGAACGGAGCTTCTAAGAAAATGTATGTTTGTACTTCTTGTTTAAGATCAGGTAAAGTAGAACGTGCGTAGTTTTACTGTCACTGAGGATGAGAGAAGACTCTAATCTTTGTCCTTACAGGAATGTATGCAGATATGAGTTAAGAGGGAATCAGTGATTCCCTCTTTTTTCTTTTCTGTCAGCATCGATCACAAAACAGCAGGTATCCAAGAAGGATACAGACAATAAGAATAATGAATTTTACTGCGAAACCGGTGAGAAAGCAGCTTAGGAACAGACCAAAGGAAAAACAAAAAAGAGCGAACCCGCACAATTTTTTCATAAAAATTCCCCCTGTGTTCCTTATAATATTATATGAACAAAGGCATCTTTTGTTTCGTTTGCAGAATGCAAAATGGGAGATTTTTATATTTGTGGTTCCAATTTCACCGAAAAGAGGTTATACTATAGAAAACGATAATAAAACGGAGGGATAGTATATGAAGGGACAAATGCACACCGATTTAGGTCAGGTTATTATAGATGAAGAGGTTATTGCAACTTATGCCGGAATTAATGCATTAGAATGTTTTGGTATTGTTGGAATGGCATCTGTGAACGTAAAGGATGGTTTTGCACAGCTTTTAAAGAGAGATAACGTAAGCAAGGGTGTCCATATTAAAGTAAGCGATAATAAGATTTATATAGATTTTCATATTATTGTAGTATATGGTGTATCCATCGCTACAGTAACAGAGAATTTAATTCAGAATGTGAAGTATCGTGTAGAGAAGTTTACCGGTATGAGTGTAGAGAAGATTAATATTTATGTAGAAGGTGTCCGTATCGTAGACTAGAGCCTGTTTGAAACACGTTTTAGAAACCTTTTTCATAAAAGAACAGGCAAAATACTATGATGAATAGATAAAATAAATAAAACAGGTAAATAAGGAGGAAATGTTGTGAACAGTCACACCATAGACGCAAAGACTTTTCAGAAGTTATTTTTAGCTGGTGCAAACCGCATCAATTCTCGAAAAGATTATATCAATGAACTGAATGTATTTCCGGTTCCTGATGGAGATACCGGAACCAATATGTCCCTGACAATTTTAGCTGCTGCCAGGGAAGTAGGCGCAGTTGCAGAACCTACAATGGCTAACATTTGTAAGTCAATCAGTAACGGTTCTCTTCGTGGAGCGCGTGGTAACTCTGGAGTTATTCTTTCTCAGTTGTTCCGTGGTTTTACCAAAGCAGTTTCGAAGGCAGATTCTCTTGGAAAAGATGAGATTACTGCTGGTTTCACAAGAGCGGTAGAGACTGCATATAAGGCAGTTATGAAGCCAAAGGAAGGAACGATTCTTACTGTTGCCAAAGGAATGGCAGATAAGGCAGAGGAATTAGTCGATGAAGATATGGATGTAGTTGCTTTTTGTGAAGCAATCGTTGCTTACGGTTATGAAGTTCTCTCTAAGACGCCGGATATGCTTCCTGTATTGAAAGAAGCAGGTGTAGTGGATTCTGGTGGACAGGGTCTTATGGAAGTTTTACAGGGAATTGTAGATGCACTTACTGGAAAGGTGACAGATATCGAAGTTCCAGCAGCGGCAGCGTCTATGTCTTCCGCAGTAATCAGTGCGCCAAAGGCAGATATTTCTACTGCAGATATCAAGTTTGGCTACTGTACAGAATTTATTATCCTTTTAGACAAACCAATGACAAAAGAAGACGAGAAGGGATTAAAGCAGTTCTTCCTTTCTATCGGTGATTCTTTAGTATTAGTTGCAGATGAGGAGATTTGTAAAGTACATGTACACACAAATCATCCTGGTGAGGCATTTGAGAAGGCATTAACATTTGGTGCGCTTTCTAATATGAAGATTGATAATATGCGTTTAGAACATCAGGAGAAGCTGATCAAGGATGCAGAGAATGAGGCAGCCCGCCAGAGACAGCAGGAAGCAGAAGAAGAGAGACTTGCCGCTCAGGAAGCAGCGGCCGCAAAGCCAGCAAAAGAAGTTGGATTTATCGCCGTTTCTGCAGGTGAGGGACTTACCGATATCTTTAAGGGACTTGGTGTGGACTATCTTATTGAAGGTGGGCAGACAATGAATCCTAGTACAGAAGATATGCTGAATGCCATTGCACAGGTAAATGCAAAGAATATCTTCATTTTACCAAACAATAAGAACATCATTCTTGCAGCAGAACAGGCAAGAGATTTAACAGAAGATAAGAAGATTATCGTTCTTCCTACAAAGACAATTCCGCAGGGAATCTCTGCAATGATCGGTTATATGCCAGAAGCAGGTGTCGATGAGAATGAAGAGAATATGAAAGAGGCTTATCAGGATATTGCAAGTGGACAGGTTACCTATGCAGTAAGAGATACCGCGATCGATGGAAAAGAGATTCATAATGGCGATATCATGGGAATTAATGATAATGGAATCGCAGCAGTAGGAAAAGACCTCACGGAAACGACCATTGAATTACTTTCTACGATGGCAGACGAAGATTCCGAATTAATCTGTCTCTACTACGGAGCAGATGTATCTAAAGATGATGCAGACGCACTTTCTGATGAGATTGAAGAGAAGTTCCCAGAGTGCGAAGTAGAAGTAAACTTCGGTGGACAGCCGATCTACTATTATATGATTTCTGTCGAGTAGATGCATACAATAATGAATATAATGAAAAGAGAGTATGAATCACTCCCTTATGGCAGCAATTCCGTGTATTGACATGGGATCGCTGCTATTTTCATATAAGAGTGTTTTGATTGGGGGAGAGTAATAGAGAGTATTTGCATTTTATGCAATGAGGTTAGAAATAATAATGGGCTGATATGAAAAATGAGATAAATAAAGGAAGAGACGACTCCAGAATGTGTTCTCTTCTTGTTTAAGGAAAGGAGAATCTTAGTTGGGAATACCAGTAAGGGAGATTAAGGGAATTGGTGAAAAGACGGAAAAGCTGCTTGCAAGACTTGATATTGAGACGGTAGATCAACTGGTACATCATTATCCGCGTTGTTATACGACTTATCCGGAGCCGATTTCCATATCAGAGATAAAGACAGGGCAGAGATGTTCGATTGAGGCAGAGATTGCCTCTCCGATTCATTTAAAGACTGTCCGAAAGTTAAAACTTTGTACCGGGCTTATTGCCGATGTCAGCGGACAGCTTTTTGTGCGCTGGTTTAATATGCCATACCTGCGAAGTACGTTAAAACAGGGTGAGCGGTGGATTTTTACAGGAACACCGATTTTTAAAGATGGACGTCTTATGTTAGAACAGCCAGAGTATTGCAACAGGGAGAAGTATTTACAGTTGATGGAAACATTTCAGCCGATTTATCCTCTCACAACAGGATTGTCCAATAAGACGGTACAAAAAGCACAGGCAGCCGCTTTTGAAATGTACAGAGAAGAAGAGTATCTTCCAGAAACGGTTCGAAATTATTATGATTTAGAGCCGGTAAATACAGCGCTTAGAGAAGTACATTTTCCTACAGGAACGGAACATTTAATGGAAGCTAAAAAGCGAATTATTTTTGATGAATTCTTTCGCTTTTTCAGCGCATTAGAGCTTGTAAAAGACAGGGAAGAACAGGCACTTAATCACTATATTATTCCGATGGAGGAACCAGTAAAACAGTTCATAGAAAGTTTGCCATATCCTCTCACAGGAGCGCAGAAGAAGGTGCTAAATGAAATTCGCCAGGACTTTTCCGGCACAATGGCGATGAACCGCCTTTTACAGGGAGATGTTGGTTCAGGAAAGACGATTGTGGCAATGACAGCTATGTATGCCGTTGTTCTTGCTGGCTACCAGGCAGCACTGATGGCACCGACAGAGGTGCTTGCAGAGCAGCATTACCAGAATTTTATGAAGCTTCTTTCTCCACTTGGCATTACCGTTGCTTTGCTTGCTGGTTCCACAAAAGCAAAGGAAAAAAGAGAAATAAAGGCGGCCTGTGCATCAGGTGAGATTCAGGTTCTGATCGGAACGCATGCTGTCATTCAGGATGATGTGGCTTTTGACAGCCTTGCATTTATTGTGACGGATGAGCAACATCGTTTTGGGGTAAAACAAAGAGATGCCTTTATGAAAAAGGGCAAAGATCCACATGTTCTTGTCATGAGCGCAACACCGATTCCGCGTACACTGGGAATTATTCTGTACAGAGATTTAGATGTCAGCATTATGAATGAAATGCCAGCTTCCAGGCTCCCGATTAAAAATTCGGTTGTGGGAACCTCGTATCGTCCGGCTGCCTGGGAATTTATAAGAAAGCAGGTGGCGCTTGGACATCAGGCCTATGTGATCTGCCCGATGATTGAGGAAAATGAAAAGATGGATCTCGAAAATGTAGAAGAGTATGCAGGGATGCTCTCGCAGGCTCTGCCGCCATCCATTACAGTTGAAGCCTTAAATGGACATATGCGCCCGGCAGAAAAGAATGACATTATGGAGCGCTTTTCAAACAACGAAATTCAGATATTAGTTTCCACTACCGTAGTAGAAGTTGGAATCGATGTCCCCAACGCAACGGTTATGGTCATAGAGAATGCGGAACGGTTTGGTCTCGCACAGCTTCATCAGCTTCGAGGGCGTGTCGGAAGAGGGAAGGCACAATCATATTGCGTGTTTATTTCTGGCTCAGAAAAGGAAGAGGCAATGGAGCGGCTCTCTATTATCGGGCATTCCAATGACGGATTTGAGATTGCGAATGAAGATTTAAAACTTCGTGGTCCAGGAGAATTCTTTGGTGTAAAACAGAGTGGAACGATGAATTTTGCCCTTGGGGATATTTATTCTAATGCAGATATTTTAAAGATGGCCTCTGAAGCGGTAGACTATTTGAAAAAAGAGGGGTATAATTTCCAGAAGTTACATCAGTATTCATTAGAAAAAAACTTGAATTTTGCAAAAAATATTTAAAATGTGGTCTCGGAATCTTTTTTGCTTTTACAGCTGTTTTTTGCCAGTTGTGCCTGAATTTTTGAAACATATGCATTGAGTATATCTCAAAATTTGGACATAATTGAAAAAATTCTCACAAAATCAAGTGAAAAAAGATTCCGGAAATACATCAGATAAAAGAAGAGGAGAAACAGTATCTATGAAGAGAAATCCAAATTTAAATTATAATCGTCTTCCTATGGAAAATGCATACAATGTGAGAGAACTGGGAGGTTATGCTACAAAAAAAGGTTCTGTTACGTTGCATCACCAGTTCCTTCGGAGTGAAAACCTGACAGATATTGCAGAAGAAGATAAAAGCTTTCTGATAGAGTATGGTCTTTCCGGAATTATTGATTTGAGGAGCAGAGAAGAAGCACTCATTTATCCGAATCCTTTTCGTGGAAATCCTATGGTTAAGTACATAAATTGCCCATTGATTACAGGTGGCATCCTTGATTTAAGAGCAGTAAAGGAAGTTGGTTTTGATCCTGGAGAATTTTATGTAAAATTAGTTGAATATAAGGAAATGGTTTTTGATATATTTCGTTTTATTTTAGATAATCTTGATGGCTGTATTTTGTTTCACTGTCAGGCTGGAAAAGACAGAACCGGTGTACTTGCGATGATTTTACTGGGGCTTGCCGGAGTATCAAAAGAAGATATTGTCGCCAATTATGAGGTTACGCATACCTATTTGAAGGAAAATGTAAAGATTCGACTGGAAGATGGATTAGAAGAACTGGAGTATTCCAAGCCACAGTGGATTGCACAGGCGTATGATCATATTTTGGAAAATTATGGTTCTTTCAAAGTGTATCTTATGGCAGTTGGTCTGACGAAAAAAGAGATTAAGAAAGTGCGAAAAAAGCTGATATTTAAATAATTTCAAACGATATATTGAGAATGGTTACAGATGCTTTAAGAAAGTGTGAAAAAGTTGACAATCAAATAATTTCAAACAGATATATATAAGAATGATACCGACAGTAAAAGTGGAATACAAGGATTTATCTTGACAAAATTGTGAAATATTATACAATGAATATAATTATAACAAAAAGGATGGACGAAAGATATTATGAGAGTTATCGCAGGTTCAGCACGTCATTTAAAGTTAAAGACGATTGAAGGAATGGGAACTCGCCCGACAACGGATAGAATTAAGGAAACTTTATTCAATATGCTATCTTTTTATGTAGAAGACAGCAGATTCCTTGATTTATTCAGTGGAAGTGGCGGAATTGGAATCGAAGCATTGAGCAGAGGAGCGAAGCAGGCTGTTTTTGTAGAACAAAACAGAAAGGCAGTATCCTGTATCGAGGATAATCTTATCCATACGCATCTGAAAGAGAAGGCAATTGTAATGTCGAAAGAGGTTATGACAGCGCTTCGGATGTTAGAAGATAAAAAGCAGGCTTTTGATTATATATTTATGGATCCTCCCTATGGAAAGCTTTTAGAAAAGGAAGTAGTACTCTATCTGGATGGTTCTGTACTTTGTAATCAAGAAACCACGATTATCATTGAGTCTGATCTTGAAACCGATTTTTCATGGGTAGCAGATACCAGTTTTGGGATTACAAGAGAAAAGATATATAAAACGAACAAACATACTTTTCTTCAGAAAAAGTAATACGAGAATTTAATGAAAGACGAGGATATACAAATTATGGCAACAGCAGTTTATCCGGGAAGCTTTGATCCGATTACCCTGGGTCATTTAGATATTATAAAGCGCACCGCAGCAGTTTTTGATAAAGTAATTATAGGAGTACTGATCAATAAGTCGAAGAAGCCTCTTTTTTCTATTGAAGAAAGAGTGGAATTGATAAAGGAAGTCACAAAGGATATTCCAAATGTGGAGATTGTATCTTTTAATGGACTTCTGATAGAATTTAGTGATAAAATGAAAGCGGATGTAATTGTCAGAGGAATTCGGGCGGTATCAGACTTTGAGTATGAATTAATGATGGCACAGACAAACAAACAGTTAAATCCTAATATAGAAACAATGTTTTTTGCTACCAGTGCAGAATATTCTTTTGTCAGCTCCAGTATGATAAGAGAACTGGCAGCTTTTAATGGGGATATTACACCGTTTGTTCCGGAAGAAGTCAGCAAGAAGGTATATGGGAAGTTTAAACAGGCTTAGATATGTAGCAGTGTTTATGGGAGGAAGAAAAAGATGGCGGATATGAATAGCGTAAAGTTACTCGAAGAGATTGAAATATATGTGGATAATTGCAAGACAGCCGGAGTATTAAGCAGCGGGAGTATGATTAAGGTGAACCGAGAAGAACTTATCGCCATGTTAGAAGAAGTACGTACCCGTCTTCCACAAGAGATTGCGGAAAGCAAACGTATTGTAAAGACAAAGGACAGTATTATTGCAGATGCAAGAGCGAAGGCGCAGAAAATCATGCAGGATGCGGCGAAAGAAGCTGGTGTGATGATTGATGATCAGGAAATCGTTACCATGGCAAATATGCGTGCAGATTCGATTGTATCAGAGGCACAGAAGGAAGCGGATGAACTGAATGGAAAAGCAAGAGAAACCGCAAGAGAAGTACAGACAGGAGCTTTAAAGTATACACAGAATATGCTAGAAGGCCTGGAGTACATGTATAGCACAATTATCAAAGAAGAGAAAGAATATTTTAATTCTGTACTTGAAAAGTTAAAAGAAGAACATAAACAGATCGTTGCGGATAAACAGGAAATTGATATGCAGCTGAATGCTGGTATGCGGACTGGACGAAGAAAAGAAGACTTTGAAAAGAAAGAAGAAGAGGAGTAGGTCTATTTAATTCGGATGAACAGACGCTTCTCGGTTGGTTTGAATCAAATAGTGGTTGTGGGGATTTGAGGATGAGGGCTGAAGGGGGTAATTCACCCTTATGGTGCGTCTGTCCATTAGTCAATTTAAAAGAGAAGAATATAAAAGAAAGGTGATTCCAGCAGTCAGTAGTTTTATCTGGACATATTTTTTTAAGGATAAATCTGTGTCAGAAATAACGGTCTGCACCTGTGCCATAGTACATATTCCACCGAAGGAAGCCGCGGTAGCTGTAAGGATATACACTGCTTTTAGGGAATACAATTTATTTGTGGCCAGGAGGTGGATTCCTGTTGTGATTTCCAGGTTTGCGAGAAGGAAAGTGAGAATCGGGGTCTGGAATAGGGCAAAGCGAAGAAGCATTCCGGAAAGGATGGAGAAGATCATCATATAAATGCCTATAACGCAGATAATTTTAATAGAGGGAATCCAGATTTCTTCTGTCAGGGAGAGTGAGGGAGCAGGCTTGTTTAGTGTGTGTATATTTGGGAGGGATTTGTTTAATTTTGCTGAATTTCTTTTAGATAAAATTTTATCTGGTAAAGTTTTTTGTGATAAAATATGTAAGTGCATTTTTTTAAGTTTCTCTTTTTGTAATTTTTCAGAAAGCTGTGTGAAGAAGTAGCATATGATAATAGGAAGATAAAGTGTGAGAAGATAGATAAGCCATTGCGAATGTTGTATCTGTATCTGAGAGTGAATATATCCCAGTACAAACATAGGGCTTAAAAAAGAAGCAAGTGGAAGAAGGGTTTCTGCCTGCTGTTTGCTCAGTGTTTTATTTTGGTAATAATGAGAGATAAAGATTGCTCCGATTGGAAAGCCAGAGCATAGTCCAAGTAGAAAGATGGGGAGAGACACAGCAGTATCTCTATGCGCGGGAAAAGCTTTTTTTGCGCGTGCAAAGAACAGTTCCGGAATCTGATATCGAATCCAGAATTTAGATAAGATAATAAATGGCAGAAGAAGGGGCAGAACATGAGAACTCCAGATTAGAAGACCTTCTTTTGCATATTTTAATACGAGGGAGTGTTGTAAAAGCATAAGCCAGAAGGCGGTGAGACAGAGCATTTGCCCACAACGAAAAATCAGTTTTTTCAATTTGTTTCTCCAGATAGTTGATTTGATAAAATATATGCACAATATATGAAAATATTTCTTGACAAAGAAAAAGTATCTGTGTATAATACCAAGAGTATGAGAAAAGAGAGGTTGCGATATTATGAAGATAAATATATCGGAAATCTTATCTAATCCATCTGTTATCAGGAATTTTAAAGTTGAGCCTGATTTTGAGAAGCTCAAGCTTCGCAGAAGCAGTTATCCGGTATCCTATAAGGAGCCTTTTCTTTTGACTGTTTCCAAAGTTGAAGATAAACTTCATGTTACAGGTGAGACGACGATTCGATTGATAATACCATGTGATCGGTGTTTGGAGGATGTGGAGAACACTTTCCATATCACGATTGATCGCAGTGTTAATCCCAATACAGAGTCAGATGGCATTGAAGACGTGGATGAATTAAGTTTCATAGACGGATATATGTTGGATGTAGACAAGCTCATTACAGATGAGATTGTGGTTGCACTCCCTACAAAGGTTCTTTGTAAGGAAGATTGTAAAGGATTGTGCAGCGTCTGCGGTACGAACTTAAACTATCAGACATGTAATTGTCATAAGGAAAGTCTGGACCCGCGGATGGCGGCTATTCAGGACATCTTCCGCGACTTTAATCATTAGATTTAAAGTATTGAATACTGCATAAGTAATATATCCCGAACGTCACAAAAGAAGTAATTACAAGAGGAGGTGTGACCATGTCAATTTGTCCAAAGAATAAATCTTCCAAAGGAAGAAGAGACCGCCGTAGAGCAAACTGGAAAATGTCTGCTCCTACATTAGTAAAATGTAGCAAGTGTGGAGCATTAACTATGCCACATAGAGTGTGTAAAGCATGCGGATCTTACAATAAAAAAGAAATCGTTTCTGTTGACTAATTGTTGACGAACAATAAGCCGTGAAGCGGTTTTTAAAAAGGCAATATTGCATGATAGATAGACCAGATGTATGTCTGGTCTATTTTTTTGTTACAAATTTTCGTCTGTTTTGCATAGAAAATTAATGACCATTCGTCATTTCTTTGAGTAGATTTTTAACAGGATTTTTGGTATACTCTTATACATTGGAATAATTTATATAGCAGGAGGTTGATAAATGAAAAAGGCATTTCAGATTTTTAAGAGAGACATAAAACGACTTTTTCATAATAGAGCGGCATTTTTAATTGTAATAGGAGTAAGTATACTTCCCTCTCTTTATGCATGGTTTAATATTGCCGCCAATATGGATCCCTATGTAAATACTGCGGGAATCAAAATCGCAATTGCAAATGAAGATACAGGAGCAGATAGCGACAAGCTTTCCCTTAATGCAGGCAATACGATCGTCAGCAATCTAAAGGAGAATGATCAGCTAGGCTGGACATTCGTTGATCGTACAGCAGCAGTAAATGGGGTAAAATCAGGAGAATATTATGCGGCAATTATAATTCCAAAGGATTTCAGTAATTCTCTTCTCAGTGTTTTATCTGGTAAAATAGAATCCCCACAATTAGATTATTATATTAATGAAAAGAAGAATGCGATTGCACCGAAGTTTACAGATACAGGGGCGACAACAGTGCAGCAGGAAATTAATGATACCTTTTCTTCTGTTGCAGCACAGACAATTTCAGAAATTATACAGGGTTCAGCGGAAGATTTAACAGGTAATGTAAATAAGTTAAATGTTAAACTCGACAATAACTTAGCAGATGTAAAGAAGAATATCGCGCAGTATCAGAAAGTATTGAAAAATTTCCAGACAACTACATCACAATCTTCAGAATTGATCGATGATACAATAGATACATTAGATGAAGTAAAAAGTGCAGCAGCATCAGGAAATAAAGCTTTGTCGGATACTTCCTCACTTCTTAAAAAAAACAGATCTTATGCTGGTGATTTTTCCGGTACATTTAGTGAGAATCTGTCAGATGGAGAGACTGTTTTTGGAGATATCTATCAAACAGTTTCAGAACAATTAGGTGGCTTTGAAGCCAAAGCAGGAAAAGCCAATACAACCATAAAGAACAGTATGGATTCTATAGAAAGTTTAAGTAAAAAGAATACAGAAATTTTGAATAATCTTTCAGAGTTAAATACTGCATTGAATGGAGATGACCAGATTTCTACAACAGTAAATGAAGAAATCTCCAAGTTACAAAAGCAAAATACTTCTTTACAGGAGTTGCTTACTTCGTTAGAATCTGGAAGTTCAGGATTAGAAAATGCACTTAAGACTGCAAAAAGTACGACAAAAGAATTGAAATCTTTGTCTTCTAAGAATAAAAAATCTCTAAAGCAATATAAAAATAGTTTAAATGAGACAATCTTACCAAGTATCAACAATTCATTAGATAGTCTTTCTTCTCTAAGTGGAACACTATCATCAACTTTATCGAATATTTCACCGACAATTGATCAGATGAAGTTGATTTTGAAACAGTTAAAAAGCAGTTTATCCGATACTTCTTCCGCGCTTTCTGATACAAGTGGTGTGTTGGTGACAGTAGATAAGCAGCTTGGAAATATCAGTTCCGATTTAAAGGCATTGCAAAGTTCGAATGCCTATGAGAAGATTCTTGCTCTTAGAGGGCTTGATGCAGACTCTATTTCAGATTTTATGTCTTCTCCGGTTGAGATTAAATCAGAAACAGTATATTCTGTAAAGAACTATGGTTCAGGGATGACTCCATTTTATACGAATCTTGCATTGTGGGTAGGTGGACTTATTCTTGTATCTATTTTTAAGCAGGAAGTAGATAAAGATGAAGAAGTCAGTCGTTTCAGTCCAGGCAGCGCTTATATGGGACGATGGATGCTTTATGCAGCAGTTGGGCTTGTGCAGGGATTTATTGTGTGTCTTGGCGATATTTTGTTGTTAGGAGTGCAGTGCGTACATCCTCTTTTATTTATTTTGGCAGGAATGATTTGCTCTTTTATCTATGTCAGCCTGATCTATGCGCTGGCTATTACGCTAAAGCATATTGGAAAGGCACTTTGCGTTGTCCTTATCATTTTGCAGATTCCAGGTTCTTCTGGAACTTTTCCGATAGAGATGACACCGGGATTTTTCCAGATTCTTCATCCATTACTTCCATTTACATATGGAATCAATGCCATGAGAGAATGTGTTGCCGGAATGTATGGAAACTATTATATAAAGAATTTGCTGATTCTGGCAATATTTATACCAATCGCATTTTTTATTGGACTGGTACTTCGACCTGCACTTATGAATTTAAATCATCTATTTGATAAAAAGCTTGCGGAAACAGATTTAATGTTATGTGAGACGGAAACCGATGTGAATGAAAAAGGAAATATTTCACTCATGTTAAAGGTATTAATGCGAGATGAGGAACTGAAACAGGACTTTGTTAACAGAGCTGCCAGATTTGAAAAAAGATATCCTGTAATGATTCGGAGTGGATTTTTATGTATGCTTATTATCCCTCTTATTTTTCTTATTTTGATGTTTAGTTTGAACTCAAAGCTGGTATTTTTGATTTTATGGATTGCGTCCCTGGTAATTTTATGCCTGTACTTGATTTGTCTGGAATATTTTCATGATAAAATGGTTAAACAGCTTGCACTTACTGGTTTATCTCCAGAAGAGTTGATAGAAGAAGTAAAAGAAAAGAAAAGAGAAGCACAGGAAAGAGAACAGGTACAAAAAGAAAAGGAAACAGCAAAAAAAGCGATAAAGGATAAAAAGAAAGAAAAGAAGGAGGGAAGGGAATAATGAAGAATATATGGGCGATTTTCAAGGGCGATGTAAACCACATCCGTAAAAATGTAATCGCAATGATTGTTATCATCGGTATTACAGTTGTTCCCTGTCTCTATGCGTGGTTTAATATTGCAGCAAGCTGGAATCCGTATGAGAATACGGGTGGACTGAAAGTAGCAGTGGCAACTGTAGATGAAGGATACGAAGGAGATTTGCTTTCTGTAAATTTAAATCTTGGTGATCAGGTAATTTCTGCACTTCATGAAAATACGCAGTTAGACTGGACATTTACAACAAAAAAGAAGGCAATGAATGGTGTGAAATCAGGAAAATATTATGCAGCAATTATTATTCCGAAAGATTTCAGTACTAATATGATGAGTGTTTTTACAGAAGATGTACAAAATCCACAAATTATGTACTATTCAAATGCAAAAGAAAATGCGGTTGCACCGAAAGTTACAAATAAAGGAGCAACAGCAATCCAAACACAGATAAATGAAGTGTTTATTCAAACGATATCGGATGTTGCACTGACAGCACTTCAAACAGTAGCTAATGCGGCAGATGAGACAGGGACAGAAACGATTACCACAAATTTAATTACAAATTTAAATCGTATTACCTCAGATTTAGATGCTTCTGCAAATACATTACAGACATTTTCAAGCATGGTGTCATCTGCGCAGAAGTTGCTTAACTCAACGGCACAATATTTGAGCCAGTCAAAGATACAGTCTAAACAAAGTCTTTCTTCTATAGAAGATACAAAGTCCTCTTTATCCGGAGTAAAGAAGACAATTTCTGGTGCTACAGACGGAATCAATCAGGCATTGGCTTCTGGAAGCTCTTTCTATGAGGAAGCATCAAATACTTTGGATACAGCTTTTAAGTCACAGGCAAAAGATGCAAATAAAGTAGCGGATACAATGGAAACATTATCCGGCAAAATTGAAAATATTGCAAATTCTTATACCTCTTTAGGAAACAGTATTACGGCAATCGGAACAGATCATCCAGAATTGTCTTCCTATACAGGAGCAGTAGTTGCAAAGTTAAATGAATCTGCTGCTATTCAGCAGGAACTTAGTGAAAGTTTACTGACAAATGCAGATGGTCTTCGGGATGCTTCCGAGGATATACAAAGTGCAAAAACAGATATTGATTCTTTATTAAAAGACAGTAAAAAGAGTTTGACGAAAGTACAGTCTACTTATGAGGATGATTTAAAAGACAGTTTAAACAATTTATCTTCTTCTTTAAATAATACGGGAACGAATATGAACAGTTTATTGAAGAAGCTGGATACCGGGACAGATAAGGTAAGTACAACGACAGATACAGCCGTAAATGACTTGTCAGACATAAAAACAGCATTAGATACCTCCTGTAAATTACTGAATCGCTCTAAACGACAAATCAGTAAAGTTACAAAAAAGCTTACCACACTGCAGAATAAAGGAGATTTTTCTGAAATTAAGTCCTTACTGACAGAAAATACCGAAGATATTTCTACATTTTTATCTGCGCCAGTATCACTTAATACAAAGAAGTTATATCCGATTGAAAACTATGGTTCTTCCATGGCACCATTTTATTCTACACTTTCTATCTGGGTAGGTGGAATCGTTCTTGTGGCCATGTTAAAAGTCAGTGTTTCTGAAGCTTCTGTTGAGGGACTGAAAAAAGTAAAGAACTACCAGATGTATCTTGGGCGTTACATTATTTTTCTCATTGTAGGATTATTACAAAGTACTCTTATTTGCCTTGGTGATCTCTTTTATCTTGGAATCCAATGCAAGCATCCGTTCTTATTTATGCTGGCAGGCTGGTTTAGCAGTATAGTATATGTGAATATCATCTATACGCTAACTGTTTCCTTTGGAGATATCGGAAAAGCCGTTTCAGTAGTGCTCCTTGTTATCCAGGTTGCAGGTTCTGGCGGTACATTCCCAATAGAAGTTGCTCCGGCATTCTTTAAAGCAGTTTATCCATTGCTTCCCTTTGTCCACAGTATGCGGGCAATCCGCGAAACAATTGGTGGAATGTATGGCATAACGTATTGGACATCACTTGGTAAATTGGGCATTTTCCTGCTGTTTTCGCTGATACTGGGATTGGTGCTTCGGAAACCGATTATAAAGTTAAATGATACTTTCATGGAGAAACTTGAAGATACTCATTTGATTTAGTAAATAGGAATTTGCCGAGATGGCTAAACAGACGAAGTCTGAGAATCTAATCCTCTATATTTGTGATTTTCGTCGCGGCGTGTTGAATGTTCGCTTATACGCTCGCATTCAACCCGCAAGTGATAGAGTCACAAATATAGGATAGCTTCTCCCTTTGGGAGCGTCCGTCTTGTCTACGACAAATCCTATTTCACCAAATTCCTATTCAGGAATATCCCCTACTCCGTTTAAAATAATTCTTGGGCAGTACGGAAATTCTTTTACCGTTTCTCTCGTGGATACACCGGAAAGAACAAGTGCAGTGTCAAGTCCGGTTTCGATGCCGGCGATAATATCCGTATCCATACGGTCGCCAATCATGACTGCCTCAGAAGAATGTACTCCTAAAATCTGTAAGCCAGTACGCATCATCAATGGATTTGGTTTGCCGACATAGTAGGCTTTCTTTCCGGTGGTTGCCTCAATTGGTGCAACAAAGGCACGGCAGGCAGGAGCGATTCCACCTTCAATCGGTCCTGTAATATCTGTATTTGTTGCAATTAATCGAGCACCTTTGTTTACAAGGTTCATTGCTGTAATAATATGTTCGTAACCATACGTAACCGTTTCGCCAACAACAACATAATCCGGATCAATATCATTAATTGTGATGCCTGCATCATACAGTGCATTATATAATCCGTGATCGCCAATAACATAGGCACTGCATCCCGGAGCTTGCTTTTGCAAAAACTTGGCAGTAGCTAATGCGCTTGTATAAAAATGCTCTTCCCCAATCTCTAATCCCATACGATATAATTTGTTCTGTAATTCCTTTGGAGAGCGGCTACTTGCATTTGTCAAAAAAAGAAAGCTTTTATTTTCTTTTTGTAACCATTCAACAAATTCTTTTACGCCAGGCAGAAGCTGATTTCCGTGGTAGATAACACCATCCATATCGCAGATAAAGCCCTTTTTTGCTCTTAAACTTTCCATATATAATATCTCTCCTTTTATAAATTATTTTCAACAAACACACTCCACAAGAGGTTGCTTTTGTCGAGAAAAAATACAGAGTCCTTCCTTATAATAAATAATAATAGAAGAAAGCACACCTTCAAGGATATCTCTGCATACATATCTACTATTTTGTTAAAATAGAATTCCCTGATTTATCTTTTACATACAAGCTTATTGTAACGATTCTTTTTTGTATTGTAAAGTAAAAAGAATATATTTGATAAAAAATTCGAATATTTTACAGAAAATATACTTATTTTACATACAATATTCTTTTTGCTCTCCTATAAAATGCAACAAATTTCAGTTAAAAATATAACAAGAAAAAAATTTCAAAATTCTATTGACATTGTAACCGATGAATGGTATCATGGCAATAAGTTGAAGGTAAATCATATATATGAAATTAGTTGCAAAATGTAAAGTTTCAATTAAAGTATTGGAGGGTAAAAATGAAAGCAGTAAGAATGTATGCACCGAGAGATTTAAGAGTAGAAGAAGTAGAGATTCCTTCTTATGAAGCAGATGAATGTCTGATTAAGGTTATGGCAGTTGGTGTCTGTGGTTCAGATATTCCGAGAGTGAATCAATATGGAGCACATGTTTCTCCGATTATTGTAGGACATGAGTTTGGTGGATTGATTGTAAAAACTGGAGATAAGGTAACAAAGTTTAAAGCAGGAGATAGAGTTACCTGCCCACCATTAATTCCTTGTTTCAAGTGTAAATATTGCGAGATGGGAGAATATTCTCTTTGCGAAGACTATGATTATTATGGCTCAAGAAGAGATGGTGCATTTGCCCAGTATATTGCAGTAAAGGAAGGAAACCTTCTGAAAGTAGACGATAAAGTTTCTTACGAAGATGCAGCAACAACAGATCCTTGTGCCAATGCTCTTCACAGCATGATGATTGGAGAATTTAAACCAGGCGATTCTGTTTGTGTTTACGGTGCAGGTCCAATCGGTCTTTTTGCAGTACAGTATGCAAAGATTAAAGGGGCTTCAAAGATTATTGCTGTAGATGTATGGGATGAAAAGTTAGAGCTGGCAAAGAAAAATGGAGCTGATGTCGTTATTAATTCGATGAAGGAAGACCCAGCAGCAAAGGTTATGGAAGTAACAGACGGTAATGGAACAGATCTTGTCATTGATTATTCCGGCGCACCGATTTGTCAGAAAGCAGCGATTAATTCCGCAGCAAAACTTGGAAAGGTTGTTTTCCTCGGAATTTCTCATCAGGGATTGGAACTTTCAGAAAAAGAAGTGGATAAAATTCTTCGCAGAGAACTTTCTATCAAAGGTTCCTGGAATTCCTTTGGAAAACCATTCCCTGGAAGCGACTGGACAGGAGCGGTAGATTTATATGAAAATCACGGTATGACAGCAAAAGATATTATCAGCCACAGATTATCACTGGATGAAGCACCGGCAATGTTTGAAAAAATTGCAACGGAGAAATTCTTCTTTAGCAAGATTATGTTTTATCCAAATGGACAGGAATAGATAGCAGATTGTGATTATTTGATTTTTAACAGCTTAATTTTAACAAAGTAATAAAAGCAGAGAAGTAAAGGGAAAATGGAGGTTACGAATGAGTAAATATTTTATGGGAGTGGACGCAGGAACACACGGTGTTCGTGTAGGTATTACAGATAATCAGGGACAGTTTATTGCAATGCATGAGGTAGAGCATCCGACAGAATATCCCGTACCGGGACGTGCAGAGCAGAATGCAGAACATTGGTGGGTTGGATTAAAGGAAGCCTTAAGAGATTGTCTTAGTGAGATTACAGAAGAACAGAGAAAAAACATCGTTTCCGGTTGTGTTTGTGCAACATCTTCTACGGTCGTACCTGTAAATGAGGATATGAACCCACTGTCTCCAGCTATTTTATGGATGGATAATCGTGCGGTAGAACAGGCAGATCGAATCAATGCAACGCATCATCCCGTATTAAAATATTGTGGGGATGCAGATTCTCCGGAATGGATGATTCCAAAGGTATTATGGATTAAAGAAAATCAGAAAGATATTTACAATAGAAGTTACAAGATTATCGAGCAGCTTGATTTTCTTAATTATAAATTGTGTGGAGTATTAAGTTCTTCCATCTGTCAGGCAACTTGTAAATGGAATTATGTGGAATCTGAAGGTGGTTATCAGAAAGACTTCATGGAAGCGATCGGTTTAGAAGACTATGAAGAGAAAATGGTAACAAGAGTTGATAAGATTGGTGCTTACCTCGGAAAGGTTACTCCAGAATTTGCAAGAGAATTTGACTTAAATCCAGACATGATTATTGTTCAGGGCGGCGTAGATGCGCATATGGCAATGTTTGGATTAAATGTAATTGCTCCAAATAAGATTGGTGTCATCATGGGAACCAGTTTTGTACATCTTTGTCTTGCTGAAGAAAAGAAAGAATATAAAGGAATCTGGGGACCATATGATGGAGCGGTTATTGACAAATTATGGCTGTTAGAAGGTGGACAGATTTCTGCGGCATCTGTACTTGACTGGTATCAGAATAACTTTTATCAGGGAGACAGCTACGAAACGATTATTCGCGAAGCCGAAGAAGTTCCTGTAGGATGCGACGGCCTGGTGGCATTAGATTTCTTCCAGGGAAATCGTACCCCATACAAAACAGCCAGAGCCAAAGGCGTATATTATGGCTTAAAATTAACACATACAAAAGCACACTTATATCGTGCATTATTAGAAGCGGTAGCATTTGGAACTGCAAACATTATTAAAAATTTCGAAGATCAGGGTTATCCAGTAAATACATTGATTGGATGTGGCGGTGTAACAAAGAATCGTTTGTGGATGCAGATTATTTCAGATGTAACAGGTAAACCAATTATTGTAAATAAAGAGTTGCAGGCAGGCGTTCTTGGTTGTGGTGTTGTGGCAGCAGCAAGTGCATTATATGATGGTGATTTCCAGAAAGCAGCAGATGAAATGGTACATCCAGATGTAGAGATTGAACCAAATATGGAAAATCATAAAAAATACGAAAAGATTTTTGCTAAATATTTGAAATTGTATGAGAATCTTGCTGAAATGATGGAAATGGATGAATAAAAGAAGAGAAACTGTTGGAAAAGCGGGTCATATAAAAAGAATACATGAAAAACAAAAGGAGAAAAACGATGACAAAACAGGAAATTTTAACACATATTGACCATACACAGTTAAAAGCTTTTTGTACATGGGAAGATATTAAAAAGCTTTGTGATGAAGCAATCAAATATAATACGGCTTCTGTATGTATTCCACCGTCCTACATTGAGAGAATCAAAGAAACTTACGGAGATAAAATTAATATTTGTACCGTAATCGGATTCCCGCTTGGTTATAATACTACAGAAACAAAAGTATTTGAAGTAAAAGATGCCATTGCAAAGGGCTGTAGTGAAGTAGACATGGTTATTAACATTGGTCATGTAAAAAATGGCGAGTTTGATAAAGTAGAAGCAGAAATTAAGGCATTAAAAGAAGCTGCCGGAGATAAAATTCTTAAAGTAATCATAGAAACCTGCTATTTAACAGAAGAAGAAAAAATAAAATTATGCCATTGTGTAACAAATGCAAAAGCGGATTATATTAAGACATCTACAGGATTTGGAACAGGTGGCGCAACCATTGAAGATATTCGTTTATTTGCTGCTAATATTGGTCCAGATGTAAAAATGAAAGCTGCCGGAGGTGTAAAGAGCAGAGCAGACTTAGAGATGTTTTTAGATGCTGGCTGTGAAAGAATTGGAACAAGTTCTGCAGTAAAAATGTTAGAAGCTGAATAAAAGAACCAGAGCGTGTTTGGAAAATATTGATTTGCAGAAAGCATTTTTTCAAATATGCGATATATTTCCACTCTTTATCGACTATTTTTTCACAAGCCCTTGCTTTGTTTTGTACTATCCGTTAAAATATGAACAGAAGAAAAATGAAAAAAACATAATAAGAGAGGGCTATAGAAACGATATGGATACAAATAAATCCTACCAGATTATACGAGTGGCGAAAAAATATTATGAGATGCATATGGGACAGTTAGAAATCGCGCAGGAAGAAGGCGTTTCTAAATCAACGATAAGCCGTATGCTTCAAAAAGCAATGGATCTTGGATATGTTAAGGTGACGGTAGACGCACCCGTGGAATCTGTGAAATCTATGGAAGATAAAATAAAGGAGCTTTTTCATTTAAAAGAAGTGTTTGTCAGTCCAAATCTTGTAGAAGATGAGGCAATTAATCTAAGAGATACCTGCAGAGCCTTAGCACAGAATTTAGATCGTTATATTAAAGATAATACCATTGTTGCCGTATCCTGGGGCAAGACTTTAAATTGCCTTGCCCAGCAGATACAACCGCTAAAAGCAAAAGACATTAAAGTTGTTCAGTTAAATGGTGGAGTGGCAAAGTCTGCCAGTAGTACAGGCGCATCACAAATTGTAGATGCACTTACAGCAGCAGGGCATGGAGTCGGCTACATGTTTCCAGTTCCTGCAATTGTTGATTCGAAGATTACTTCTGATATCTTAAAAAAAGAAACACAGGTGCAAAATGTATTAGAACTTGCAAAAGAAGCAGAAGTATCCGTTTTCAGCATTGGTGCATTATCCAAAGATTCTATTTTATATGAAGTAGGATATTTAAAAGATGAAGATTTTTGTTCACTGGAATCCAATCACGCAGTCGGTGACATCGCCTCAAGGTTCTTTGATATTCAAGGGGAAATTGCCTTAAAAGAATTAGATGACCGCGTTGTTGGCTTTGGACTTGAAGAATTAAAAGAAAAGGAATGGAATATTGCAATTGCAGTAGGAGTGAACAAAGTAAATGCCCTGCTGGGTGCTTTACGAGGCGGATTTATGAATGTACTTTACAC
>CAVCBH010000151.1:0-4800 GCA_963600375.1 bacterium
GACCGCCGTTTGGCGGTCTAAAATTTTATCAAGGTACGGACTATCTACCACTTACGTTCCTTGGACTGGGTGTATATGAAATAAAGAAGAAACAGAAATCAACAAAATAAGGTCTATTTTGGAAAAAAGCTCACATCTTTTGGTATGAGCCTTTTTATGAAAGGAATCCGATTCCATTATAGTAAGTATAAGATGTGTGGCTCAAACTCCACAAATATAGCGGTAATGCAATGTCTTTACACATAATAAAGTAATTAGGAAATTGAATGTCGAAAGGAATTTTGTTATAATGGTAAAAAATAAAGAATTGGGGAATGAACAGATGGCTACATTTTCGATAAATCTCATGGGACGAGTAAGAAACTTTAATCTGCCAAAGAAAAAACCATTACTTCCTTTAATGGAAGCAGTTGTTAATTCTATCTATGCTATTGAAGATAGGATGCAAGAGGAAATCTTTGAGGGACAGATACACATTCAAATTGTAAGAGAACCACAGGAACGATTACATGTAGAGGGTATAACAAATAATGTCAATGATATAACAGGCTTTATCATTACAGATAATGGAATAGGATTTAATAAGGAAAATATGAATTCTTTTATGCAATCCGACTCGACATATCGTATAACGAAGGGGGGAAAGGGAATTGGACGCTTTTCGTGGCTTAAAACATTCCAGTCTGCAGAAATCAATAGCATATTTATCCAAGATGGAGAATGGAAAACACGACAATTTACATTTTCTTTAGATGAACCAGATATTGATGATACCTTATATGATATCGAACAAGCGGAAGATAATTTTACTTGCATAGAGTTGAAAAATTATAAGCCGGAATATCAAAAAAATGTTCCTAGAGATGGAGAAAAGATAGCAATCGCAATCATGCATCATTGTTTTATCTATCTTATGTCTCCGGAGTGTCCACAGATATATATTAAAGATGAAGATACAGAATACTGTATCAATACAATGTTTGAAAATATGATAGACCGGGATAAAAATGAGGAAGATTTCCAAGTTATGGACGAATCATTTCATATATTACATTGTTTTATAAAAGATTCCATGCTCGATGGGAACCGATTGTTTTATTTTGCAAATGATCGAAAGGTACAGGAAATTGATCTGGATAAACTGATTACCAACCTAAGCAAAAAGATATATACAGACAGGGGATATTATTATATAGGAATTGTATCAGGAGACTATCTAGATGAAAATGTAAATGATAATAGGGATTCTTTTGCAATCCCATATGAGGGGGATAAAGACGAAATTTCCATCAAAAATATTACGGAAGAAGCAGTTTTTGTTGTGGAAGAACGCTTAAAAGATTATCTTTCTACGGTACAGGCAAGTAAAGAAAAATATATTAAAGCATATATAAAAAATGAGGCTCCACAATATAGTCATTTAATGCAATATATGCCAAATGAGATTGCTGCGATATCTCCGGGACTAACAGAACGAAAGCTGGATGATGAACTATACAAGATTAAGAGGAAATTTGAAAACCAGGTAAAAGAAGAAAATAAAGAGATTCTAAGTGCTTTGCAGGTAGGAGTAATAAATTATGAACAGTATCAGAAAAAACTACAAACACAGTTTGCTAAGATTAGCGAAGCAAACAGAGCCTCCTTATCTGAATATGTTGCTCATCGGAAAGTTGTCTTGGAATTGTTAAGATTAGGGTTACAGTCAGAAAATTTCGGAAAATACAATAAGGAAGAGTACTTACACAATCTGATTTACCCTATGAGAAAGACATCGGAAGATATCGAGTATCAATCACATAATTTATGATTGATTGATGAAAAGCTTGCTTATGCCGATTATATCGCATCGGATATTCCGTTTGATAATGACCCGAAAAAGAATCGTCCGGATATTATGATGCTAGATCATCCAGTCGCAGTATCTGATGAGCCAAATACTGGAAGAGTGTATGAGACAATCACAATCTTTGAGTTGAAAAGACCGATGCGAGATGATTATACAACAGCAGAAAATCCTATGACACAAATGTTAAATTATGTCAGCGATTTACGGACAAATAAGATAAAAGACAAAAATGGGCGCCCAATACTCACAAGCGAAAACACACAGTTTTATCTGTATGCTGTCTGTGATTTGACTCCGAAATTGCGGAACCTGGCATTTGACCAAGATATGATAGATACTCCAGATAAGCAGGGAATGTACAGATATCATAAAAACAGGAATGCTCATATTGAAATATTGTCGTATGATAAAATATTAAGCGATGCACAAAAGAGAAATAAGATCTTTTTCGATAAATTGGGGATTAATTAAGAGAAAAAACAGGTAAGACTTGCATCTTCGGATGTGAGTCTTTTATTGTTGTCGTGAAAAAGAATCCGATTCCATCACAGATATAGCTGTGATATAATTACACAAAATTCGAGTTTGTTATAAAAATTCTTTAAAAATATAATATGATAAAAAAACAAACGTATCTATAAAATAAAAATTTATAAGGAGGATTAGTTTATGGGGAAAAAATGATGGTTGATTCCATTGGTGTTACTGTTTATTGGTATTATTCTACCGACAAAAGTATATGCAATGGAACTGAAGGATACGGATGAGAGTGTTGTTTAGTGGGATCCTGTACAAATTGAGACGACAAAATTAAGTGACACGGATATATTATATGATTACACTTTTGAAAAAAGAATCTTATAATTCATATCAGGATGCTGTAAAAGGTATTGCCAAATACGCAATAGACCTTGTAGCAGATAAAAAATCAAAACATTTTCAAGGATATATCCCATTTGAAAGTAAGACAACGGAAGATATTTCTACTTTAAAAACATCTGATGTAGAAAATCAGGTCAAGCAATGGATGATGTTTGGAGATAATGTTACAAAGGTTGAAATTTTTGACTTTTCTTATTTTCGTTCTGGTGGTTATGAAAATTTAAAGGCTTTTTATACCTATGTTACTAAATTTTCTAAAACGGATACTGGATATGAAGGAGTAATTAGAGTCTCTGTTAACTATAATTTCGATAAAGACTTCTTCCAAAAGTATGAAACAGGCATACAAGATGTCGTAAAAGACATAGATGTGGCTAGAAAGTCAGATTATGACAAAGCTTATGCGGTTTGTAAGTGGATTGGAAACCGAAAGAACATAAAATACAACTTGGATTATGCAAAAAATCAGTCTGGTATGTATGCAATGGTGGAGCGGCAGGCAGTATGTGCCGGTATGACGAAATTATGTAATTACATGGGAAGATATATTGGAGTGGATGTAATAGATGAAGAAGGAGATACAGCAACCGACCGGCATGTATGAAATCTAACGAAGATTGGTGGAGAATGGTATTATTCTGATTCTATAAACTGTACGGACGAAATGAGTATTTATGGTGCTTTTTTATAAGGATATGACTGGTTACGGATTACTGCTACAGCGATAGATGAAACGTAACAGATAAAAGGGAGTTTTATCATGAAGAACAATCTATCATACTAATTAATTATTCTTTTTGTTGTGTAAACTCTCTTTTTTGTGTATAATAATATCACAGATATAACTGTGATGTTATTCCACACACATATCTGTGATTTCTTTTTACAGAAAAGTGGTAAAACAAAGCAAAAAATAGGTAGGGTGAACGATATGAACAAAGTTGAAATTGAAAAAATAGTATCTGGACTGTTAAGACAGTATGGGTACAATGAGGAGGAAGATGATTATCTCGATATCGTTACTTTTACAAAAAGTCTTGGCTTTAATGTTGGAAACGCTAAGTTAGATGAAGAAGAAGATGGATTCATTGCTATCCGTCCTAGTTCAACTAAGCGAAAAGATAATTTGGGAGATAAAGTGATTGCTGTAAATAGAGATAGAGAATTTGATTGGAAGCGATTTATTATTGCTCATGAATTTGCTCACTCTGTTCTGCATTATAAAGTAGGATCTTTATATCTTCATAGGGAAAATAAAAAAGGGAAAAATGAAACAGAAAACGAGGCAGATTATTTTGCAGCAGCTCTTTTGATGCCCGAAAAATCATTTTCCAGAAAATGCAGAGAGCTGAAAAAAGAAGGACTTTCGGGAAATGCCCTCTCTATGCAGTTAGCTGCTATTTATAAAGTGCCTTTGGAGAGTGCTTCGCGTCGAATTGAGGAAATCGCAACAATGGAGATAAATAATGGATAATGAACAAGGTAATGTTACAGAAGAAGCGATGAATAATGCAATGTCATCGATTGTTTCATCTCCATCGAATGATACAGATTTATCTTATAAAGATAAATTTGTAACAGAAGAGCAAAAACAAAGAGATACAGAAGTAACTAGATTACTCCAGGCATATGTCGAAACATATGAAAACAAGATTGAAGTAAGTAAATGGTATCGGGGATGTATATTTTATCCTTGTATATTCATTATTTGCATTTTTGCAGTTGTTTTAATACTATTTTCTTATCATATAGCAACACAAAAAACGAGTATAAAAATAACAGATTTGGCGGCATTTATTACCGCCTGTATATCATTTATCTCTTTGATTATTGGTATATTAACAATTATTACTAAATACTTTTTCCCTGAAAATGGAGAACAATATATTACACAGATAGTAGAAACAATCCAGAAAAATGACTTAGAAAATAAAAGAGAAAATGCTAAAAATATAAGAAATCAAAATTTGGATGAGGATGAATAAAAGAGTAAAGGGCTCACATCTTCGGATGTGAGTCTTTTATTATGAAAAAAGAATACAATTTTATATAAAGATTATGTATAAGAG
>CAVCBH010000152.1:0-6809 GCA_963600375.1 bacterium
ATTTTAAGGTTATCCATATCTCATAATACATCCGGAGATATGGATAACCTTAAAATTAAGTTTGATGCGATGGCTTCCCATGATATTACATTTGTTGGGATCATTCAGACAGCAAAAGCATCAGGAATGGAAAAGTTCCCATTACCATATGTTTTAACAAACTGCCACAACTCTTTATGTGCAGTAGGTGGAACAATTAATGAAGATGACCACATGTTTGGTTTATCTGCTGCAAAGAAATATGGCGGAATTTATGTACCACCACACATTGCCGTTATCCATCAGTATATGCGTGAAATGCATGCAGGCTGCGGAAAGATGGTTCTTGGTTCGGATTCCCATACCCGTTATGGCGCACTTGGAACAATGGCAATCGGCGAAGGTGGTGGAGAACTTGTAAAACAGTTACTTTGCGATACTTACGATGTTGCCCGCCCAGAAGTAATCGCTATTTATCTTGACGAAAAGCCAAATCCATGGGTTGGACCACAGGATATCGCTTTGGCAATTATCGGAGAAGTATTTAAAAACGGTTATGTAAAGAATAAAGTAATGGAATTCGTTGGACCTGGTGTATCTAGCATGTCAACCGATTACAGAAATGGTATCGATGTTATGACAACAGAGACAACCTGTCTTTCCTCTATTTGGAGAACTGATGAAGATACAAAGAGGTTCCTTACAATTCATGGAAGAGGAGATGCTTACAAAGAATTAAATCCAGCAGATGTTGCTTACTATGATGGTGTTGTATATGTGGATTTAAGCACAGTAAAACCAATGATCGCACTGCCATTCCACCCAAGCAATACATATGAGATCGATGAGTTAAATGCAAACCTTTCTGACATTTTACATGAAGTAGAACAGGAAGCAGCAAAGATTTCTCAGGGAAATGCAGAGTATCATTTAGTAGATAAGATTACAGACAAGGGCTTACAGGTACAGCAGGCAATTATCGCTGGATGTGCCGGTGGTAACTACACAAACGTTGTAGAAGCCGCTCATGCATTAAAAGGAAAAGATACCGGAAGCGGCGAGTTCAGCCTTGCAGTATATCCATCTTCCCAGCCAGTATTTATCAACCTTACAAGACAGGGTTATATTGCAGACTTAATGGAAGCAGGCGCAATTATCCGTACTGCCTTCTGTGGACCATGTTTCGGTGCTGGTGACACACCATGTAATGATGGTTTAAGTATCCGTCATACAACAAGAAACTTCCCGAACCGTGAAGGAAGTAAACCAGGTAACGGACAGATGTCAGCCGTAGCATTAATGGATGCCCGTTCTATCGCAGCAACTGCAGCAAACGGTGGTATTCTTACATCTGCAGAAACACTTGACTGTTGGGGAGATGTACCAGAATATACATTTGATAAAGCAGTATATGAAAAGAGAGTTTACTACGGATATCAGAAAGGTGACGAGGAGAAATCTCTTGTTTATGGTCCAAATATCAAAGACTGGCCAGAAATGAGTCCTTTAACAGATAACATTCTCTTAAAAGTATGCTCTAAAATTCTTGACCCTGTAACAACAACAGATGAACTGATTCCATCCGGAGAAACTTCTTCCTTCCGTTCTAATCCTTTAGGACTTGCAGAATTTACTTTGTCAAGACGTGATCCTGAATATGTAGGGCGCTCTAAAGAAGTAGATAAAATTGAGAAAGCAAGAGTAGCCGGAGAAGATGTCACAGCAGTAGAGCCAGAATTAAAAGCTATTTTTGATAAAATTAGACAGATTTCAGGACAGGAAAATATTGAAAATGCGGCAACAGAAATCGGAAGCATGATTTATGCAGTAAAACCAGGTGACGGTTCAGCTAGAGAACAGGCAGCAAGCTGTCAGCGAGTTATCGGCGGTTTAGCCAATATCACAAAAGAGTACGCGACAAAACGTTACCGCTCTAACGTTATGAACTGGGGTATGCTCCCATTCCAGATGAAAGCAGAACCAGAATTCGAGGTAGGCGATTACATTTATGTTCCAGATGTAAGAGCTGCTCTTGACGGTGATATGCAGGATATCAAAGCCTATGTTATCGGCAATGAAATTAAGGAAATCTCTCTGTACATTGCACCTATGACAGCAGACGAAAAGAAAATTGTAAAAGCAGGCTGTCTGATTAATTATAACAGAGGCCGTTAATATACTAACACATTGATAAATTTAAATGCTGGAGCGTGTTAAAAAATCATTTCTGTAATCTGCACACCCCAATTATTTCCAGGTTATTATTATTTATTTGATAGAGGGGATTATTCCTCGAATAAAAAAGTATTCACAAAAATAAATTTGTGAACCGTATCCTTCAGCAATCCCCACAAAGAAGCTGCCTTATTCTTGTGGGGATTTTTTTGTGAAAAGAGGTATATCATCCATGAAAAACGAAAAAAGAAAAAGAAAACTTCCGGCAGTCGGACAGCGCATTGTCCGTTCTTCAATTGCCGTAGCATTGTGCTTTGCTATCTATTATATAAGAGGCAAACAGGGAATCCCATTTTACTCAGCATTAGCAGTACTGCAATGTATCCAGCCTTACAATTCGAATATGAAAGAAATGGCAAAAAAACGTACGATCGGAACTTTTGTTGGCGCATTTTGGGGAACAATAGTCATTTTCTTACTGTTCGCATTACAGGGAAGTCTCCATGCAGAAATTGAAGAATCCTTTGCAAAATATATGCTTATTTCTCTTTTTACAGGAATCGTCTTATATTCAACCGTTCTTCTTAACTGCAAAAAATCATCCTACTTTTCCTGCGTGGTATTTTTAAGTATTACAACGATGCACATCACAGACCCGAATCCTATCTTCTTTGTAGGAAACCGAGTATTTGATACATTGATCGGAATCACACTTGCCATCATCATAAACTCCATTCATTTGCCAAGAGAAAAGAACAACGATATTCTCTTTATCTCAGGTATTGACGATACCCTTTTAACAAGCCATGAAGATCTGACACCATACAGCAAAGTAGAATTAAACCGAATCATTGATACCGGAGCCAAATTTACAGTATCCACCATTCGTACTCCGGCATCGGTGAGAGAAGCCTTAAGTGAGATTAAGTTAAAACTTCCAATCATCGCAATGGATGGAGCCGTTTTATATGATATGAACGAAAACTCCTATCTTATGAAATACCAGATGTCCACCTCACAGGCAAAAGTCATGACAGACTTTTTAGACAAAGAAGGCTTTACTTACTTTGCCAACACGATAACCGAAGATTTACTCGTTATTTACTATCAGGATCTCAAAAATGAAGCCGAAAAAGGCATTTACGAGAAAAAGAAAAAATCTCCATATCGAAACTATGTAAAAATCTGGGACAACGTTTCCGACAATGTTGTTTACATTTTTATCATAGACGAAAAATCCAAAGTAGAAAACCTATACAAAAAGATGTTAGAACAAGAATGGACGAAGGATTATAAAATCGTATTCGCCGATTCCATAAACTATCCTGGCTACGCTCATATCAAAATCTATCACAAAGATGCTACAAGAGAGCATATGCTTTTAAACCTGCAGGCACTCCTTAATATAGAAAAAACAGTTACCTTTGGAAGTATTGAAGGAAAATATGATGTTATTATAGCTGATTCTGATAAGAATGTGATGGTGAAAGAATTGAAAAGACTATACGAACCGGTAAAGATATAGAAATTCTGGTTTGCCGCAGGCAAGGAGATGTACCCTCAAAGAGACCATGGTCGATATCTGTGATTCTAGAACTGGGAGAGATATATATTATATTTGTAACAAGTCAAAAATATAATGTATATATCTCCCAATTTTCGTTTGTTTTTCTCCTTTTTATGTTAGAATAAAAAATATAGTAATAGAATAGGGAGATTAATAGAATGAATGATTATATAGCCAGATTTCGTGTGAATGATTTCAAAAAACAAGAATTAAAAGAGCATATCAGAGAAGTGCAGAAATTAGCAGCAGCTATGGGAAAAAGAGTTGACTTGAGGAGACATACTGGCTCAAAAACGCTTCATTCTGATGAAAAAGTTACGCTGGAGAATACGCTTTCTCTTGCCGGCTTACTTCATGATTTTGGAAAGTACAGTATTAAGTTTCAGAGGTTTATTCACGAAGAATGGAGAAGGGCAAAAGAAGGGATAGAAAGTAAAGGACAATCCGGTATTGACCACGGTGTTTACGGAGCAAAATACATTTACGATTTATCAGGAAAGCATGAACCGAATGGAAAGATAGTAGGTGAGCTACTCGCAGAGGTTATTTGCTATCATCATGGAGGACTTCCTGATGCAGAAGATTTTAATGGGGATAGTCCTTTGTTAATGAGGCTTCAGGATGAGAATAGACTTGATGATTATGAGCAGGTAAAAGAAGTTTTTTTTAAGGATTTACAGATTACGGAGCAGGAGATAGAGCCGCTTTTTAAGAAATCTAAGCAGGAAATCATTGCGCTTATAACACAATCTTCTACAGGAAATGGAGCGAAAAAGGAGAGAAAAAATGACGCAAATTTTATGCCAAACCTTTTTATAAAGTTAATTTATAGCATGCTGATAGATGCTGACCGATTAAGCAGTATGTGTTATGAAACGGGTGAGGATTTTACTTCTTATGAACAAACGCAATCAGAAATTAAAAAAACATGGGGAATATATAAGCAAAAGTTTGAAGAACATCTTTCTGGCTTACAGAAAAAATCGGAAAGTTCGAAAGATATAAGTAAAAAAAGAGTGAATGCAATCCGTCAGAAAATATCGGATGAATGTTTTGCAGCAGGCAAGAAGGAGGTCGGTATTTATACTTTAACTGTTCCGACAGGCGGAGGAAAAACTTTATCAAGTATGCGATATGCATTAGAGCATAGCGAAAAAACGAATAAAGAAAGAATTATTTTTGTTCTCCCATATACAACGATTATTGAACAAAATGCAAAGGTTATAAGAGAAGTTTTAGGAGAAAATTGTGATTTGCTTGAACATCACTCTAATGTAACAGAAGATGATAAAAGAATGCTAGATAGTTCGGGCGAGGAACGGGATTACAGACTGCTTACGGAACGATGGGAAAACCGTATTGTGTTTACAACAATGGTACAGTTTTTAAATACCTTTTACGGAAGAGGAACAAGAGATATGCGGAGAATGCATCATCTTTTAAATGCAGTGATTATATTTGATGAGATTCAGACTGTTCCTGTCAAATGTATGGCTTTATTTAACGGGGCAATTAATTTTTTAAATCGAGTGGGGAATACTACAACGATTCTATGTACAGCAACACAGCCAGATTTCAGTAATATTTCTAAAGATATAAGTCTGGAAAATGTAAAAGGGGAATTGATAAATGCGGTAGAGGAAAAATTCACTCAGTTAAAAAGAGTTGAAATAAAGAATTGCTGTGCCATGAAACCATATACAATTGAAAATGCAGCTCCTTTTATCTGGGAAAAGAAAGCACAAGTAAACAGTCTTTTAGTTGTTGTAAATAAAATAAAGACAGCAAAAGATTTGTTCCGATATTTACAGAAGAATAAGGAGGATATTGAATCTGCTGATACAGATATGAAAAGTGTTTTAAATGAAGATACCCGATTATTCCTTTTGACAGGAGACCAGTGTCCGGAACACAAAAAAGATGTTTTAGATGAATTATTGAAAGCTTTAAAGAAAGGGGAGCAGGTACTTTGCGTTAGTACTTCTTTAATTGAGGCAGGGGTAGATATCAGTTTTGAAGCGGCAATCCGAAATATGACCAAATTAGATTCTATTGTACAGACAGCAGGTCGTGTCAATCGAAATGGAGAAAGAGATATGAGCTATTGTTATGTCATTAATTTAGAAGAAGGCAGCTATGAACATATGTCGGAAATTCGTCTTGGTCAAAAGTGGAGTAATGTTATTTTTTATAAGGCAGAACAGGAGAAAAAGGACATTTTATTACCAGAACTTATGAAAGAATATTTCGACGATTATTATAATGATAATGAATGTAGCGGCAATTTTAAATATCCAATAGATGAAGGCAGAAGAAGTATCTATGAGTTATTAACGCTTAAGAGGAAGCGAACAGGTTCGAAATTAAACTGGAAGATTCAATTTAAAAGAGCGGCAGAAAACTTTAAAGTCATTGATGAGGATATGGTAACTGTTCTTGTCACATATCTTGAAGAAGGACAGCAATTAATGAGACAGATAGAAGATGTGACAGCATATACGAGTATGGCGGAAAGAAAGGAACTGTTAGAAAAAGCAAAAAAATATTCTTTAAATATCAATCGGTATAAGTTTAGACAAATTTATGATGCTGGCGGAATTACATTTAAAGAAGAGATGGGAGTGTACCTCCTTAATTATGCTTTTTATGATGAAAAAGAAATGGGAGTTTTATTGGAAGCAGACCCTGATAAATATGTGGTGTAGAAAGAAATATTTATTTTAGAGGAGAATTTTGATAAACATGTTTTATAAAAAAGGGACATCTATTTAAGAGAGAATCGTAATGAATATATTACATAGGAAGAAACGGCGTTTTATAAAACATAAACCGCCGCACCTAAGATAAAGAAATAATTTCAATCCACATCTATAAAGATGACTTGTTTACTATAACATAAATAAAAAATTTTTTCAGAGATTTCGCTTTTAAGGAAGAAAGTTTCCCATTTTACCTACAATTTACGAGGAAAAACAGGAAAGATCCATACGGGATAAAAGCTGTTAACTTATATAACAAGTGTATATAAAATCCCGCAAAAAATCAAGTGCTTATCGGAGAAAAGAAAAAGAAGATCAATTCCTCTGTT
>CAVCBH010000153.1:0-2081 GCA_963600375.1 bacterium
CTTTTATTATTATCACCAATTATTATGTTACAAAAATAATTCGAATATACTTGACAGTTCTGATTGATGACGATTTCGGTGGAGAAGGTTTCTACATCTTCTAAACTGACAACCGTTTGTTTGTCATGCTCGCCTTTATGCGGGCTATTTTTAATTCAACAAAACGCCAAAGACGGTCTTTCCTATAAAGTAAAAAAGGCCTTGCACAAGAGGTCTCACAAAATCGCTATTATAAAGAAAAGCAGAGCTAACATCGTTTTTACAATGCCGCTCTGCAAAAGATAATCTTTTTCTATGTGTTATATACACTACACATTTTCAAGTCTGCTGTCAATTCTATACAACCAACTGCAAAGGGCAAGAAAATGCTTAAGTAAGAGGCTGGAATTTTCTTTTTTATAAAAAACACCATATGAAAGCATCTCTGAATCCTTCAGGGGAATCTGTGTAATTTCTTCATTACTATAGTGGATATTTTGTGGAAGGACAGAACAACCATAGCCTGCCTTAATCAGAGTAAGCAGCACATGGAGATTGTCGCAGTTGTAGCTATTTTCCGGTAGGATATGCTGAGCTATTTCATTCTGCAGGGCTTCTGCCTTGCTGGGAACGGCATAGGAATGACAGATTACAATATTTTCCGTATACAATTCTTCACAGTTTAGTATTTCTTTTTTTGCTAAAGCATGATCTGAGGGCACAAGTGCGCATAGGGGCAGACGAAAAAGCTCCTTGTAGGTTATATCCTCTTTTTGGGGAATGTCATCCTGAAACCCCAGTAAAAGATCCAAATCTCCCTGGTAAAAGAGATTCAAAAGGGAGCGGTGCGGGATCACCCTCAAAAAAGGATAGAGCTCTGGAATTTCCTTCCGACATTTTTTTAAAATGGAGCAGAGAAAATCCAGATGTTCTTCACTGGAACAGCCGATGGTCAGTATCTGAATATTGGAAGCCTGATGCAGCTGAAGTTTACGGGTGGCATTTTTTAGGCGAACCATAATATAGTGGGCGTCTTCTAAAAAGGTGATGCCTGCAGGTGTCAGTGTGACGGTGCGGGTGGTGCGATATAGCAGCTTGCTGCCTAATTCATCTTCAAGAGCGTGAATCTGGCGGGATACAGCCGACTGGGAAATTTGCAGAACTTCAGCGGCCCTGGCGAAATTCAGGTGTTCTGCAACCTGAATAAAACTTTCTAATTGATCTGTTGTCATAACTACCTCATTTCTTTTGTGTAAAACTCGCAAGCGAGTCTAAATTGATTATTGCGATTTTGTCATTGATAATACCATATTTTCACTTCACTTTCCAGTAAATGTATGTTTAAATAGGTTTGTCAAAAAAATCAGCACTCTACAAAAGGGAGTGCTGACAAAGAAACTGAAGTTAAATGAAATATAAAGATAGCGCTCAAGACTCGACAGCGGGCCTTGATGATAAGAAAGGCAGGTAGATCCTATGAAAGTAACGAAGAGTGCGTTGGCAAATGCCGTTAGTATTTCCGCTACGCTACTTACTACAGAGGCTGCGGTAGCAAATATAAAGGATAAAAATGAAGCAGGTGCTGATATGAATGGCGCCGGCATGGAATATTAATAAAAAAGAGAGGTAGATGAAAATGACATTAAATGAGAATATCGCATTACAGGAAATTAGATTGCATAATTTAGAGAGAAGAGCTAAAGAGAATCAGGGCGTCTGCAGAAAAATCCGACGCAATATCAGAAATTTGAAGAAGGGGGCTCAATAAAATGACAGAAGAAAAAAATAACCCTCTGGCATCGGCTTCCATCGGAAGTCTGATGCTGAAATATGCCATTCCCAGTGTCATCGCTCTTGTGGTGAATGCACTATATAACATTGTGGACCAGATTTTCATTGGCTGGGGAGTGGGTACCCTGGGCAATAGTGCCACAAATGTAATATTTCCGCTGAATATGGTGGTAACCGCCTTATCTCTGCTTCTGGGAGACGGAGGCGCAGCTTATCTGAGTCTGTCTCTGGGACAGGGGAACAAGAAAAAAGCGCAGAAGGGAGCAAACACCACCTTATGCTGGCTGATCATTGTCGGCATTATCCTCCTT
>CAVCBH010000154.1:0-13359 GCA_963600375.1 bacterium
GCTTTTTTACACCCCGTTTTTTCAGTTCACGGCGCATTACTTTGGCGAGTGGGCACATTTTGGTTTTATAAATGTCGGCTACCTGGAAAGCTGTCGGGTCAAGTTTATTACCGGCTCCCATACTGCTGATGACTGAAACTCCAAGTTTTTGTGCCTGCATGATAATCTCGATTTTAGCGGTAACAGTATCGACTGCATCGACAACGTAATCGTATTCACTAAATGGAAAATCATCCGCATTTTCCGGGAGGAAAAAGCACTTGTGAACATTAACCTGTGCATCAGGATTAATTTCCAAAATACGCTCTTTCATGACTTCTGCTTTGTATTTTCCTACTGTTTTTCTTGTGGCGATAATCTGACGATTTAAGTTTGTAAGACACACTTTATCATCATCGATAAGGTCAAATATGCCTACTCCGCTTCGTGCTAACGCTTCGCAAACGTAACCTCCTACTCCGCCGATTCCAAAAACTGCTACGCGAGAATTTTTTAATTTATCCATCGCTTCTTCCCCCAGTAAAAGCTGGGTTCTCGAAAATTGATTTAACATATATTTCTTCCTTTTCTAATTTACAAACTATAAATGAGCAAATTTAAAATTTCGCACAACTATGTCCGTATTACAAAGACATACTTTACTTGATTGGTCTGAATATGTTTAGACTACAAACAAGAATACCCTGTTTTTGTGCATTTTTCTGTATTTGCTCATTCATGGTTATAAATACAAAATTTTTCTATAAGATATTTTTGCGCTATACTTTTTATAAATTTGCAAAATCAAGAAACAGCATATGCATCTTTTCTTCACTCTCCACAAATTCATACTCATGTTTTGTTCCGGTATAAATAAGCTTTCCATTTTCATAGGCAAGTAACTGATTCATCGGAACATTTTTCCACTTATCCCTGTCAAGAGGACGGGTTGCCATAACGACTGCTGTGTCTTTGCGGCAACGATACAGACTGTCTTTATAATTGGTATGAACATACATAATCTCCCCGTCAAAAATAAGCAGATTCAGCTTATTCTCCGGTGCAATCTCAAGAATAATACGGTCAAGAAGTTCAAATCGTTCTTCTTTTGTCAGTGCCGCTCCTTTTTCATCCTGTGCTGCATCCACCTGATCAATGATATAACATAAAATACGTTCGCTGTCCGTGTCTCCATCTTCTGCCGCTACAAATGGTTCAAGAACTTCACTTTCAAATATCGTTCCGTTGTGTGCCAATGTCCAGGTGCGGTCATAGTTATCGCGCATGACAAATGGATGTGTATTCTCATAATCCATCGTTCCTCTGGTTGCCAGACGAATATGGGCAATCATTTTATCTGTCTCTATTTTCGCACGAAGTCTCTGTTTTAAATAATTACTTGACACAGCCGACTGTGGCTGTTTTTCTAAAGAAACAGCATTCCCATAAAAAAATGCCATTCCCCAACCGTGGGGATGTTCCGTTCCATCAGAGAAAAATTCTTTTAATAACTCATTTAACAGTATTTTTTTTGCAGAATTCACTCCAAATAATTCACACATTGATTTTCTCCTGTTTCTGTTTCGCTAATACAAGTCCTTTTTCTACATAGTTTTCCTGATATTTTTTGCGGATCTGCCATGCATATCTCTTCTCTGGATCTACAAGTTTCTCATATTCAAAATCTAAGATTTGTTGCGCGCCTTCTATTTTGAGTCCCTGGTAAAATTCCTTCATCCAGCCGATTACCTTTAACGCTTCATGTGCTACCGACCGAGCCTTCCTCTCTGTTCTGGCAATCTTGACTGTCTTCAGATCATAATGTGCCGCATTTTTAAAGTTCTGTACAGCATTGACCTGATCCTTTTTGGAAATATACCAGGATGGCATTGTTGCAAGCCAGACCATTAAAAGATGTGCAAACTTCACATCTCTTGCATCAATTCCTTCCTCCACCAGAGGATTTAAATCAAACATACGAAGTTCGATATGATTAATTCCATTTTTTCTTAATGACATGAGATTATTTTCCCCTGCCGGTTTTAATCGAATCGGATAGTACAGTTCGGATGGCGCTTTCAAAAGTCCATTCTTTACATATTTTTCTATGGAATCTACATAAGAATCTATATCATTGTAATCAAATATTGGTGGAAACTCATTCCAGTAGCCAAGTTCACTGCAGCGCACAGAACTTAATCCTGTAAAAATGCTTTTCCCATAAACACCTTTTTCCATAAATGAACTGTCCACAATCGGACTTGCTGCGGTAACAGTCGTTAAAATCCAGCCATATACCGCCATTTTCTGTGCAAGTTCTAAATACAGCTTATTCTTATATTTCATAAAGTCCGGTTCGGATTGCATCGCAAAATCTGCTTTTAATAAATCTTCACTAAAAGAAAAATTTACATGGCTTCCTGAAAATGTCATTTTATAGCGTCCATATTTATCGGAAAGATATTCTCTGTAAGCCGTTTTATGAGCATCTTCTCCCGTAAATCTGGCAATTGGAACATCCTTTTCACTTCCAATATATGGTGGATTTGAAAATGGCCATAAGTATTCTGGCTCTGCTAATGTCTTTAACTTCTCGTTAATTCTGTGAGTATGCTGCTCTAATTCCTTTATCGCATCCTCAACGCTATTATTTACACCTGTATTAATTTCTGTCTGGTTTTCACTGAAGTCTCTTACAATATGTGCATCTCCCAGAAAAGGATGTACAGTTTGAGACAGTGTACCATCTCCTAAAATACGTAAACTTTCCATCTCAATTCCAAATGCACCATCTAATAAATGTTCTCTTACATGCTTATTTTCAATATGCAGCATTATATCCCTCCATATTCTTCGATATAATCCTCCAGTGATTTCCCATTCTCCATTCCTTCTGCCATCTGTCTGCCTGGACTTAATAGTCTTTCTGCTCTAAAATATAACGGTTTCAAAAAATGTTCTTCTCCGTATCCTCTTTTCTTCAAACCATCTTCTGCAAGTTCTACAATGGAAAGAAGCTTCGAGGAAACCTTTCTCCAATTGAAAATATCTGCTTTTTTTCGTTGATTAAACATTCTTCTCAATTCAGCTGCATTATAACCATTATGATAAATAGATGTATCATTCTCTAAAATTTCCGAAAGTGGCTCAATATTTTCCATTAAGCCTGCATGAAGCGCTCCAGAAGACATAATCTCGCTTACTGGCTGCTCACAGACACTTCGGAATTCTACCGTTCCACGAAATGTCAGATCTTCAAACTTAAATGAACGTAAATATTGTAAATCGGAAATCTCAGGATGAAAGGTAATCTCGCGATATCCATTTCCATCGAAATATTCGCCCTTTACCCTGTCAGAAGAAAAATACTTACTGAGAATCATCGGAGGAAAATTGATATACTTCCCTTCTCTTTCTACGCAGTATAAGCTCATGCTCTTTATATAGCGGACAATCTCATCATTCGTGTCAAATGTAGCATTATACATATCTACATTATGACGATTTAGTCCATGAAGACTATTACGCCAGAAGTTATCTCTGCTACATAAAACTTCCGCATTCTCTCCCCATAAAGAATTCGCCAGAATCAACGCTTTAAACGGTTCCAGCTTTGTAAATGTATTCAGCATCGGAACTATCTGCTCTTCTTCTACATCAAGCTGAATCTGACTTGCACAGGAAAACAGCCCGAAATTCGGATGAGAATGAAATGGAATACTGTCTCCATATTTCTTATAAGAAGAAAGATGATGAAATAACATCCGATATCGCTCGCTTACTACTGGTATATTCTGATTCACTGCGTAACGAGGATTGATGCCCATACCAGTCAGCATATGTCCCTCCTTACACAGTTCCCTCTGTATATAAGTATAATACTGACAGAATCTTTTGTACAGTACATTCATATCTTCTTCTTTTCCAAATGAAAATTCTAATGTATTATAGCTGCAATCATAAGACAGTCCATCTCCTGTTCTGTCATCAACCGCCAGGTAAATACATCCGTCATCATCCCTGCTGATATTTGAAAAAGAAAACGTATCAATAAATTTATCCGTCACTTGATGAATCACATCAAAATTAACCGGCGCCTCCTTTTTATTTACAATTGGCAGCTCAAACTCCAAACCAGATAATCGTGTTCTCTTTCTCTTTGTCGGCACGATATAGCGATTGTAAATTGCTTCTTCTAATACAGAACGTTCCATAGACTGCCTCCTTTCTATAGAGCGTGTTTAAAAAATACTCTAACCTCTAAAAATTACATATTTTCTTTTATACCACAGATTCTATAGTTTTTCCATAGAAATTATATAACTATTTCATTCATTTGCTAACAGACGCCCGGGAAGAGAGAATCGAACCTATATCTGTGACTTTCGTCGCGGCATGTTGAAAACTCGCTTTTGCGCTCGTATCCAACACTTGCTCCCAGGCCACAGATATAGGTTCGATTCTCTCTTCCCGGGCTGACTTTGGCTAATTTTTTATGAATTAAGATAGTTTGGATTGGGGGCTTTGAGGGAGAGAGTTGAAGTCTTTGATTTATGATCTAAATTCTGATAAATGCTTTTGGGGGCTTTTAATGAATGGAATAATCATGAATACATTTGAGAATGAAAGTGTGAATATTCTGTTTGATCTGAGATTATCAAAACATATAACACATGTCATTTGCTCATTGATAGTAAAACAAAAAAATATTTATCAATTTTTGAAGTATAGTTCAAAGAGTTCTATCTCCATCCACAAACCACTCCACCATTACTACTTTAATCCAACTAAATCAAGCCACTGTCAGCTCCCAAAGAAAGAAGCTATCCCATATTTGTGGCCTTAGAACGAGGATTGAATGCGAGCCTGTAAGCGAACATTCAACCCACAGTGACAGAGTCACAAATATGGGATAGCTTCTTTCTTTGGGAGTGTCTGTTATTTTTTAACAAAGTAGTTTAGCTCTCCACTGGATTATGTCTTACAATTAATTCTGCTGTTGGTTCGTCGATATAGAGACTGTCTACTAAACCACCTCGAAGGGCTGCTGTAAGTATCTTTTCTTTTTCTTTTCCTACAGCAACGACCAGCTTATTTGGAATCTTTTTAATTGTTTCAAGGGATGCTCCTACCACTCGGGCATCTATTTTTTTATCGAAAAGTTCTCCGTTCTGTTTTATAAAGTGGGAACAGCAGTCACCTACTGCTCCTCTTCTGCTGAAGTCTTTATAATCATTTTCATCGATAAGGCCCATTTCATATACAATAGAAGGGCGCTCTAAGTTGCCTACTGAATATATGGCTGTCTGGCATACCTCTGCCATCTCAAGGATTTCATGAATCTGGGGATCCTTCTTTAAAGCTTCCACGATAGATGGTTCTGCTACCATTGCTGGAGCTGGAATCTGATATCCTGTTCCACCAACACTATCTACAAATCGTTTTAACACATCTAAAGCTCCCGATTCAAAAATCGCTCTGGAAAATCCTCCAGTTAACTGAATCACCGATACACCGCTTCTTTTTATTTTCGGAAGCTGCTGGGCTAAGACTGCAAGCGCATGTCCCCAGGTTACTCCGACAATACTGTCATTTTTTATATAACGAGGAAGATCTTCTGCTAACGCCGCACAGACATCCTGCATTAATATCTGTGAATTACCTACTAAATCTGGTACGATAATTGCTCTCTTAATCGGAAATCGGGCAATCAGTTCATTTTCAAGACTGCTGTTTGCCAGAACAGAATCTTTAATGCGCACCTCTATAATCCCCATATCCATCGCATTTTTCAAAATACGACTAACCGATGACTTACTGATTCCTTCCTTCGCGGCAATTTCTAACTGATTATAATGTAATTCATAATATAACTTCGCAATTCGAATCGTCTGATTCATCTTTGTTGTATCCATTTACTATGTTCCTCCACCTGCTTCTCCAATAGATTCAATTATTTAAATATAAGGTTCTCTTTTTGTTTTTTATAAACTGAGTTCTTATTTCACCTTATTTTTTATCCTAACTTAAGATTATAATTTCAACTTTAACATAAGTCAATAAAGAAGCATTGTGATTTCATTCGGTCATATAAACAGATGAAAGTCAGGAAGGCAATATGTCTTATCTGTGACTTTCTGTTTTTAGCCAGAGTATATTTCTGCCTTCGGGTCATTTCCCCACTTCTTGGACAGACATCTGCCATAAAATGCATATAGCTTCTATTAAGAAACAAACCCTGTCTTCGCGCCTGCCTTTCTGCGTACCCATCCCATAAAATGAGCGAACTCTCTTTTCCTTACAAAAATCTCCGCATAGCAATTCAGTATCTCTGAAACTATCTGCCGCATATATGTAGTATCAGTCTTGTAGCACATTTCCTGTAAAAGATATCTGTCGTGCAATTCCTGAAGTCTTTCTTCCACTTCGGCAGCAGAATCCAATTCCCTGCACATGGGTATAGACATCTGCTCTAAAGCACCTTCTCTCATCCACTTTGTCATCTTCTTTTCGTAAGCGTAATGCTCCGGAATCGTCCCCTCAAAAATCGTATTATGCGGATAAGTAAAATAATCTTCCACATAATGAAGAATCCAGCCAAGTTTTAAATAAGAAAATATGCCTCCTCTTCCCTTTTCCTCTAATGTCTCCATCTGCTTTATGATCTGTTCAAAAGTAGCCTCCCATGTATGACCATTTATATACGTATATACCAGTAAATCCGGCAGTATACTTCCGAAAAGCAGCGCTGTTTTATGTGCTCTATGTATATTACCTGCCAAAGACTTTGTCATTACCAAATGTCCAATTTTATCCATTCATTGCCCCTCCGCTTATTTTAAACTTTTGTTATTATACACTTTCTTCTCGTATTATTGTTAAAATTCACCTTATCGTAAGAAATATTTAAAAACTGTGCTCTTTTCAACCTTATTAATAGATACTTTATTAAGAACCGGCAAGTCGTAAGCAATATCACAATTCTTCGAAGCAGTACTGTTAACCCTTTACCAGAGCGTGTTAGATTATATTCTTTACAGCAGCATTGTTAACTATATTTCCCCAAACAGTTGACAATTCATCATTAACATGTTACATTAAAAAACAGAAAATTTATGAAAATGATTATATTTATCGCTATATATTTCAAAAATTTATACTGGCAGGATAACCGTATAAAGAAGTGGTTTTCTGTAATCTGGCCAGCTAATCTTAATAACAATTTTATTAATCACAGAGAGGGTATAATAATTATGATAACGAATGACACTATACGAAAGATTCTAACCAAAAATGTCAATAAAGACTATGCACTTACCCGCGAGGAGGCAATCGCCATTATGAATCTTCCCGAAGAGGATATGCCATTGCTTATGGAAATGGCGGGCAGCTTACGCAAAAAATATAAAGGGAATCATGTAAGTATTCATCTTCTTACCAATGCCCGCAGTGGAAACTGTTCTCAAAATTGTGCTTACTGTGCACAGTCCTGCCGCTCCAAAGCAGAAATCGAAAAATACAAATGGGTAAATGATGAAAAATTATATAGTGATAATGCTTTTGTACATGACAATCATCTTTCCAGACACTGTATCGGTCTTAGTGGAATGAAGTTTACCGATGCGGAAATTGAAGAACTTGCTCAGAAAATCCGCGTTATGAAAGCGGATGGAACCCACCTCTGCTGCTCTATCGGCTTTCTTACTGAAAAGCAGGCATTAATGTTAAAAGAAGCCGGTCTTGACCGAATCAACCATAATCTGAACAGCAGCCGCTCTTATTATCATAATATCTGCACAACTCATACTTATGAACAGCGTATAAATAATATTCATATGCTGCAGCGACTTGGCTTTGAGATTTGTAGCGGCGGCATTATCGGAATGGGCGAGAGCAGGGAAGATATTGTAGATATGCTTCTTGATCTTCGCGAGATTCAACCGGAAGCTCTCCCAATCAACTTCCTTCTTCCTATTCCAGGAACTCCACTTGAGAATGCCGATACTTCCATACTCACACCATCTTATTGTATGAAAGTTTTATGTCTCGCTCGTTTAATGGTTTCAAAATCAGATATCCGCTGTGCTGCCGGCAGAGAAGTGTATTTTAAAGGGCGCGAAAAAGAACTTCTCAGCGTTGTAGATTCTATCTTCGCCTCTGGTTATCTTACCGCAGATGGACAGGGAATTTCTGATACGATCAAAACAATTACGGATGCTGGATTTGAATACAGAATAGAGTCTGATTAATTCTGGGGTATCACAGACAAAATAGACACCATCAGAAAGGGAAATGGCTCTATATTTGTGACTTTATGCTACGGAATTTTGCCCAATAAACCCAATAAAACAGAAGCTTCGGAAAAAACAGTCCGAAGTTTCTGTTTTATTGGGTTTATTGGAGCGTCTGGCACAACGGAACAAAATAGGGTAAACTTTTTAAGTGGTTCTTTTCGATAATTCTTCTGGCAATCCGGCCGTCATTCCTACGCAGCGGTGTCTTCTTGCCTGCGGCAAATCAGAATTATTCTACCCCTTTAATTGCGTTTACTGTCTTCTTATATTTCTCTTCGACTTTCTGAAAAAGTTCTTCACTTCCGGCTGCTTCTCTTTCTCTCAGCTTTTCGGTAAGTTCTGCGCTTACTTCGTAAAGTTCATTGAAACCAAGATTTAAACATACTCCTTTTAATGTATGTGCTGCACGGAAAGCTTCTTCGCCATCGCCTTTTTCCAGATTCTCTTTTAAATTATTAAAGCTTGGATCCTGTAAAAACTTTAATGCAAAGTGTCTGATCATTACTTCGCTACCCATTCTTCCTAAAACCCCTTCGTAATCAGATCCCATCTGGTCATAACATTCTTTTATTGTCATTTTGATTCTCCCTAATTCTTTGCTGTACTCTCCAGATTCCGTCCCATGGTACTACCGCGTAATGTGTAGCATTATTCTCGGATATAACAGCCTTTCTGCTCCCAGTGACCAACCCACTTTGCCTGACGATTTGTACCCTGAGGACGCTTTCCTGAAGCAATCTGTAAAGGATCACCTACCGTCTCCTTATTGTGAACTAATACGTCATATACGGATTCATCTAATGCCCTCTTCTCCAGATTCACAGCCGTAGATTGATCAAAATCTGTATGTACTTTATTAATCGCTACCGTGGCAGCCTCTGCAGCTGCTTTAATTGCTCCTGCATTTCCCTCAAACTTAATCAAAATATGACCAGCATATCCACTGTATTCATATCCCAAAAGCTTTACATTCGCACTCTTTGCTATCGTGTCTGCCGCCTCCAGTGCCGCGGCAAGCCCGACCGCCTCCACAAATCCAACACATTTTCTTCCCATGTTATTTTTCCTCCTGATGCTTTATTTTTGTAAAAAACCCATTATCAAAATAAACTTTTCATCGCTTTTATTAAAAAAATATCTATTGCCCACCCCCTGTCAATTCTCCTATCAACAAAAGATATCCTTTTCTAAAATCGTAGTTTTAATATATTTTTAATTAAAATTGTGTCTATTATCCCATAATTGTAATTATAACAGAGTATCCCACAAAATCAAGGGAAGTAATCCTTGACATTTTTATGTCAAAATTATATAATTTTTGAAGTATTTTGTATATTTATGAGGGAGGTATTTATGAAAGAAAGAGAAAAATTAGGTTCTCGTCTTGGATTTATTCTGATTTCTGCCGGCTGTGCCATCGGAATAGGAAATGTATGGAAGTTCCCTTATATGGCAGGACAGGGAGGCGGCGGTGCATTTGTACTGTTCTATCTCATTTTTCTGCTCATCCTTGGACTTCCTATTATGACGATGGAATTTGCCGTTGGAAGGGCGAGCCAGAAGAGCCCGGTAAAGGCTTACTACGCTTTGGAAAAGCCAGGACAAAAGTGGCATATTCATGGCTATATCACACTGATTGGATGCTATCTGTTAATGATGTTCTATACAACTGTTACCGGATGGATGCTTCACTACTTCTATCTGACCGCAACCGGACAATTTACCGGACTTGATTCCGAGGCAGTATCCGGACAGTTTAACAAGATGCTCAGTCAGCCACTTACCATGGGATTTTGGATGGTTATTGTCGTTATCGCAGGTATTTTCGTCTGCTCCATCGGTCTGCAAAATGGTCTTGAAAAAGTAACAAAGGTAATGATGCTTGCTCTTCTTTTCATCATGATCATTCTCGCAATCAACAGCTTCTTTATGGACGGAGCCAAAGAGGGATTAAAATTTTACTTAGTTCCTGACTTTGGACGAATGAAAGAAATCGGAGTTATTAAGACAATTACCGGAGCTATGAACCAGGCATTCTTTACATTAAGCCTTGGTATTGGCGCCATGGCAATCTTTGGAAGTTACATCGGAAAGGAACGCTCTTTACTTGGAGAGTCTTTAAATATTGCTCTCTTAGACACTTTTGTAGCGATTGCATCCGGACTGATCATCTTCCCTGCCTGCTTCACATTTAATGTAGACCAGACTTCCGGTCCAGGGCTTATCTTTATCACCCTGCCTAATATTTTTAATCACATTCCTATGGGAAGATTATGGGGAAGCCTGTTCTTTGTATTTATGTCATTTGCCGCATTCTCCACAATCCTTGCCGTATTTGAAAATATCATCTCCTGCGGTATGGAATTAACGGGCTGTAGCAGAAAGAAATCAAGCTTTGTCAATGCAATCTTAATTATTTTACTTTCTATTCCATGTGTCCTTGGATATAACGTATGGAGCTGGGATGGATTTGCCATATTTGGTGGAGCTGTACTTGATTTTGAAGACTTCTTAGTAAGTAATCTCTTCCTTCCACTTGGTTCTCTTGTATATCTTTTATTCTGTACAAGCAGATATGGATGGGGATGGAAGAACTTCACCACAGAAGCTAACACTGGAAAGGGGCTGAAAATGCAGAATTGGACGCGAGGATATATCTCTTATATCCTTCCGCTTATTGTGCTTTTTATCTTCTTCTTTGGATTATACGACAAGTTTTTTTAAATTCTGAGTTGTTGCTGGCAGATGAAACGCTCCTCAAGAGAAAAGATACCTTATATTTGTGACTCTATCACTGTAGTTTGAATGTTCGTTGAACAGTTCACATTCAATCCTCGCTCCAAGGCCATAATATAAGGTATCTTTTCTCTTGAGGAGCTGTTTTTTGGCTGTTGGAGTAAATTCAGTATTGAGTTTAAAAGCTTTGGGGGATTTTCCCCCTATCTTCTGGAGCGTCAGCTGTTGTTTCTTAATGAATTAAATAGCAATCTATGTTATTATATTTTCCAGGAGGTTTGTAACATTATGATACAGGATATTTACCCACATAAATTAGATAATCATTACGATACTAAAGCAGTGCCAGCTATGGACAGTATCATTTTATATTTTACTGATGAAGGTGTTCTTCATAAGCTCTGTGAACATAAGGATTATGAGAAGTATCTGTTTTTCCCGACGGTTCAGGATTTTGCGAGTGATCCTGATTCATTTCCTTTTGAAGATGAAACGCTTACTTATCTGTTTTCTGTTGATGATACACATTATTTTTTATTAGAAAGTGCGCCTGCTCATCTGCCGGAAGGTTATGAGTTTGCTCCGATTCGAAAGCTTCGCACGAAAGAGGTACATCCGAAGTATCGCATTTTTGCTGGTATTACAGGATTTCAGCTTAGTAACTGGTACAAAAATAATTGTTTCTGTGGTCGTTGCGGAAGTAAAACCATCCATTCTACTGCGGAACGTGCTTTAAAGTGCCCAAGTTGTGGGTATGTTATTTACCCACGAATCGTTCCGGCGGTTATTGTTGGGGTTTGTAACGGAGATGAGATTCTTGTAACAAAATATCGGACTGGTTTTGCTCACTATGCGCTTGTTGCCGGATTTACTGAAATTGGGGAGACATTAGAGGAAACGGTTCAGCGAGAAGTCATGGAAGAAACCGGGCTCCGTGTGAAGAATATTCGCTATTACAAATCACAACCATGGGGAATTGTTGATGATATTCTTGCTGGATTCTACTGTGATGTTGACGGTAATACAGAGATCCATATAGACGAATCGGAGTTAAAGCTGGCGGAATGGAAGAAGAGGGAAGATATTATACTTCAACCTGACGATTTCAGTCTTACCAACGAAATGATGTTAATGTTCAAAAAAGGAGAGCAGTAATTTACTGCACTCCTTCTTTCTTCTTCACATATTTAATTATCGTCTCTACCACTTTTTCTATCAAATACTTTCTTCTTTTTACACTCATTTTCCCTGTCTTCTTTTGCCCTATACTTCCTCGATCAAATCAAGAAAAAGCTTGATAACCGGATTGTTATTTTTGGGGTTTACGACACATACATAAGAGTCTGAATATTCTGATTCAAACGGTATCGAATGATAATATGGATTATTTAGCAAGTATGGGTCGTGGGGATTTGAAATCGTCAACCCATTATCCGACATCACCTTAAAATATGCAATCTCCGAAGAAGGTACTTCTTCCTGCCGCACCCCATCTAAACAAAAAACATCTTTAAAAATACAATCTACCTGATACCCATTCGGTGAAGTAAGGAAAAATGTCTCTCCACAGAGATCATTATATTCTAAATGATTCTTTCCTGCCAGCCTGTGATCCTTTGACATAACAATCAAAGTCTCCTCTTTTTTTAACTTATGTACCTCAAAGCCTGCTTCCGACCAGTGAGGAAACTCAATTCCTATAGCAATGTCAATACTCTCATTCTCAAGTCCTATATGCTGTTCCGTCGTCGTCATCTTATTATAGTTAATCTTAAGTGCCGGCCACGCCTCCTGAAGATCCTCAATAGCCGGGAATAGCATGTATTCTGAATAATACCCTGTCTGAAAAGCGATCGAAAGTGTACCACTTTTCCCTTCCGATGCAATCTTGGCCGTCTCCAACGTATAGTTTATCTGAGAAATTGCCTCCTTCATCCCCTGATAAAGTATCTTTCCTGGCTCCGTAAGCTTCAATGGCTTACTTCTCCTGTTAAAAAGCGAGTAACCCAATTCTGCCTCCAGCATCTGTATCTGTCTGCTTATTGTCGGTTGTGAAGTATAAAGGCGCTGCGCTGCATAAGTAATATTTTTGATTTCCGCAACCGTGATAAAATATTTGAGCTGTTGCAAAGTCATGGTATCTTCTTCCTCCCCTTTTGTACACCGGATTCCCCTCTGTGTACATGATCCATTTCACTTTTTTATTTTACCGTAAGCTTAGGGAAAAAACAACGCTGAAAATAGGAAATTGCCAGAAGATTAAGGCTTTTTGAAGAGTTGGGTCACAAGAGATTAACACTTAAATTATTGTTTTAATGTGTAAAGATAATAATTTTTTCTTATGCATTTC
>CAVCBH010000155.1:0-2626 GCA_963600375.1 bacterium
ACTATAAAATCTATATCCAACAACACTTTAGAAACTAGATGGATGGAACACTAGTTGATTCTCTGCAAACAGCAGACCACTTCCACATGGCCGGTGGAAGGGAACATGTCAACCGGCTGAATCTGTTTTACGCGATATCCATTCCCTGTAAGATGCTTTAAATCACGGGCGAGTGTCTCCGGATTGCAGGAAATATAAACAATTTTCTTTGGTCTTAATCGAAGAAGGGAATCTAAGAACTTTTTATCACTTCCGGAACGCGGTGGATCCATAAAGACGACATCTGCTTTTTCCTTGTGTGATGCCATTTTCACCATGAAATCTCCTGCATCATCTTTATAGAAACGAATATTTTTTACTTTATTTTGCTTTGCATTAAACACTGCATCACGGACAGCATCTCCATTTAATTCTACAGAAAGAACCTCTCCAGCATTGTCACTTGCTACCATTCCAATCGTACCGATTCCGCTGTATGCATCAATAACCCTCTCTTTGCCGGTAAGCCCTGCAAATTCGATTGCCTTATTATAAAGAACTTCTGTCTGGATTGGATTTACCTGATAAAATGATTTTGGAGAGATGCGGAATGTTTTTCCACAAAGGACATCCTCGATATAGCCTTTTCCATAAAGAATCTGCTGTTTGTCTCCAAGAACCATACTTGTATTTCTGTTATTTACATTTGCTACGATCGTTGTAATTTCCGGATGTTCCTTTCGAAGCGCCTTTACAAAGTTATTCTTTGATGGAAATACAGGAGATGCGGTAACTAAAACAACCATAATCTGCCCGGTGTGGTATCCGGTTCGAATTAAAATATGACGCAGGAATCCATATCCTGTATCTTCATTATAAGGCCGCATCTTAAAAGACTTCATAAGGGAAGTAACCGTATTCATGATCTCATCCGCTTTCTGATTCTCGATAAGACAGGAATCTACACGGATCACACGATGGCTGCGATTCTCATAAATTCCGGTAAAACAATTCCCTTTACGGTCTCCGGCAACAACACCATGTACTTTATTACGATAATGCCATGGATCTTTCATTCCAATGATTGGCTTTACCTTTCCAAAACTACTTAAAAGCTTATTTGTATCTTTTTGTTTCTTCTTTAACTGTTCTTCATAAGGCAGGTCAATATACTGACAACCACCACATTTCTTTTCGTAAGGACATTTTCTGCTCATTTTATACCTCCTGATCATAAGACATTTCTATCTATTACCTCTATATTTATATACTTCATCTATGTCAATCTATATATCCTGCTGGTACATAGTAATTTTCTATTTTATAATTCTCTGATTTATTATGGAATGCTTTCGTACATGAAAAAAGCCCGGAGAGCATACACCCTCCGAGCGTTCGTTCAAGAAATTAAATATTGGGAAATTACAATTATTTAACTGTAACTTTTGCTCCAACTTCTTCTAACTGTTTCTTGATGTCTTCAGCTTCTTCTTTAGAAACTGCTTCTTTGATTGCCTTAGGAGCACCATCAACTACAGCCTTAGCTTCTTTTAATCCTAATCCTGTGATTTCACGAACAACTTTGATAACTTTAACTTTCTGTCCGCCAACTTCTGTTAACTCAACGTCGAATTCAGTCTTTTCTTCAGCTGCTTCTCCAGCACCTGCTCCTGCTGCAACTACAACACCTGCTGCTGCGGATACACCAAATTCTTCTTCACAAGCTTTTACTAAATCATTTAATTCTAATACGGATAAACCTTTAATAACTTCGATAATTTCCTGAGTTGTCATCTTATTTCCCTCCATAAATCTTTATATTATAATATTAATTATTCAGCTGCTGCTTCGGATTCTGCAGCTCCACCATCTTTCTGCTCTGCGATCTGTTTGATTACGCGGGCAAAGTTTGTAACTGGGGACTGAATACTTCCCATGAATTTTGCGATAAGTTCGTCTCTTGATGGGATAGTTGCGATTGTTGCAATACCTGCTGCATCGTAGTAAGTACCTTCAACAACACCGCTCTTTAACTCACAGCATTTTGCTTTCTTGATAAAGTTAGCAACGATTCTTGCTGGAGCTGTTGCATCTTCTTTGGAAATTGCAAATGCGTTTGTTCCTTCCAAATCTTTTACAACGCCTTCGAATTCTGTACCTTCTACAGCACGTCTTACCATAGTGTTCTTATAAACTTTATAAACAACACCTGCTTCACGACACTGTTTACGAAGTTCTGTTACATCAGCTACGGAAATTCCACGGTAATCTACAACTACCATAGATTTAGCTCCGTCAAGCTGAGCCTTAATCTCGTCAACAATAGGCTGTTTTAATTCTACTTTAGCCATCTTCCTGGTGCACCTCCTTAAATATTTGTGTGTACCGCCGTCAGATCATCTTTCGATGAAATAAAAAAACTCTCTGTCCAAAGACAAAGAGCAGAAATATTCTAAGAATAAAATTATCTGAATATAACTTCCTCGGCAGGTGTTTCTCACTTTATGCCTTACGGCACCTGCTGTCTTCGGCGTTCATACTTTGATATGGTAGCATGGATGATGTGAGATGTCAAGTGTTTTTTTTTAAGACCAGAGATTTCGCTTTTAGCTTTTGGGTTCATGCATTTTTATAAAAAATCTATTTC
>CAVCBH010000156.1:0-4935 GCA_963600375.1 bacterium
GTTAATACCTGGCTCACCTTTTTCACGAATTCTTACACTCTGCCCGTTGTCAATACCTGCTGGAATCGGCACTTTGATTCTCTTGCGAACTTTGATGTATCCAGTACCGGAACAATCGCTACATTTGTTACGAATAATCTGTCCGCTACCGTTACAGTCTGGGCAAGTTTGAACGTTACGAACCGTTCCAAACATGGACTGCTGTGTAAATACAACCTGACCGGTTCCTTTACATTTTGGGCAGGTTTCCGGACTTGTTCCAGGTTTTGCTCCGCTTCCGTTACAAGTCTTACATTCTTCTTTTAAGGTAATCTCTAATTCTTTTTCTACACCACGGATGGCATCATCAAATGTGATACGGACACCAGCACGAAGGTTTGCACCCTGTCTTGGACCATTTCTTCTGGCATCACTGCCTCTTCTGCCGCCGCCGAAGAAATCTCCAAAAATATCTCCAAAGATATCTCCCATATCTCCGCCGAAATCGAATCCGCCAAAGCCGCCGGCTCCACCGCCGCCCTGTTCAAAGGCTGCGTGACCAAACTGGTCATATTTACTTTTCTTTTCCGGGTCACTAAGTACTTCGTAAGCTTCGGCTGCCTCTTTAAACTTTTCCTCTGCTTCTTTATCTCCAGGATTCATATCTGGATGATATTTCTTTGCAACCTTTCGATATGCACGCTTAATCTCCGCCTCCGACGCATTCTTATCTACGCCCAAGACTTCATAATAATCTCTTTTTTCTGCCATTTTCTCCTCCAACCTGATGTACTCTATCATTCATAAAACAAAAGTACTACGAATGATACAATATACCAGGGACTTCCTAATAAACAAATTTCCCCTTTCTCCCCCACCTGCTAAAGGCGAGGGTAAGAAAGAGGAATATTTAGATTTTAAACAGTGTCAATAAACACGCTTTATTAGTTTACACTTCTTTGTAGTCTGCGTCAACTACATCATCTGCATTGTAAGAAGCATTTGGATCAGCACCAGCCTGTGGTCCAGGACCTGCCTGACCTGCTGCTCCACCAGCCTGCTCATACATCTTAGCAAATAAGGACTGTGCATCTTTCATTAATTGCTCTTTGCCTTCGTTAAGAGCTGCTACATCTGCTTCAGAAATGTTATCTGGAGTTGTGCGGTCAAGAATTTCTTTTAACTTAGCGATATCTGCTTCAACAGTAGCTTTTTCAGAAGCATCAATCTTATCTCCTGCTTCTTCCATAGCTTTCTCTGTCTGGAATACCATGTTGTCTGCATCGTTTCTTGCGTCGATGCCTTCTTTTCTCTTCTTATCCTGAGCTTCGTATTCTGCAGCTTCTTTTACAGCTTTATCGATATCTTCATCAGACATGTTAGAACCTGCTGTAATTGTGATGTGCTGTTCTTTTCCTGTTCCTAAATCTTTTGCAGATACATTTACAATACCGTTTGCATCAATATCGAATGTTACTTCAATCTGAGGTACACCTCTTCTTGCTGGTGGGATACCATCTAAACGGAACTGTCCAAGAGTCTTGTTATCTCTTGCGAACTGTCTCTCACCCTGTACAACGTGGATATCAACGGCTGTCTGATTATCCTCTGCTGTGGAGAAGATCTGGCTCTTCTTTGTAGGGATTGTTGTGTTACGCTCGATTAACTTCGTAGCAACACCACCCATTGTCTCGATAGATAAGGATAATGGAGTTACATCAAGAAGAAGGATGTCGCCGGCACCTGCATCACCTGCTAACTTACCACCCTGAATAGACGCACCGATTGCTACACATTCATCTGGGTTGATTCCCTTGAATGGCTCTTTGCCTGTTAACTGTTTTACTTTATCCTGTACAGCAGGGATTCTTGTAGAACCACCAACTAATAATACTTTGCTTAATTCAGAAGCGTTAAGACCTGCATCGTTTAATGCTTTAGAAACAGGTGTTGCTGTTCTTTCTACTAAATGAGCAGTTAATTCATTGAATTTTGCTCTTGTTAAGTTCATCTCGAAATGTTTTGGTCCCTCAGCAGTTGCTGTGATGAAAGGAAGGTTGATGTTTGTTGTTGTAGAGGAAGAAAGTTCTTTCTTTGCTTTTTCAGCAGCTTCTTTAAATCTCTGCATTGCCATCTTATCTGTAGATAAGTCTACGCCTTCTTTTGCTTTGAAATCATCTAACATATACTGTGTGATTACGTTATCGAAATCATCTCCACCTAAACGGTTATCTCCGGCTGTGGATAATACTTCGATGACACCGTCACCAATCTCGATGATAGATACATCAAATGTACCACCACCTAAGTCGTATACCATGATTCTCTGCTCATTCTCATTATCAAGACCATAGGAAAGTGCTGCTGCTGTAGGCTCGTTGATGATACGCTTTACATCAAGACCTGCGATCTTACCAGCATCTTTTGTTGCCTGTCTCTGAGCATCGTTGAAATATGCTGGAACAGTGATAACTGCTTCTGTTACTTTCTCTCCTAAGTAGTTCTCTGCATCAGATTTCAACTTCTGTAAAATCATTGCGGAAATCTCCTGTGGAGAATACTTTTTATCATCAATTGTTACTTTATAATCTGTACCCATCTGACGTTTGATAGACGCGATTGTCTTGTCAGCGTTTGTTACTGCCTGACGTTTTGCCGGTTCACCGACAACTCTTTCACCAGTTTTTGTGAAAGCTACTACGGAAGGAGTTGTTCTCATTCCTTCTGCATTTGTGATAACAACAGGTTTTCCACCTTCCATTACTGCTACACATGAGTTTGTTGTACCTAAATCAATACCGATTATTTTACCCATAATTCATATCCTCCTAATTATGTTAAATTCATATATTCAAAAAAAATAGAACTAATTAACTACTTTTACCATGCTGTGACGAAGTACATCATCTTTGTACATATATCCCTTCTGGAATTCTTCGGATACAAGGTTCTCCCCCATCTCTTCATTCTCCTCATGCATTACTGCATTATGGAAATCCGGGTTAAATTCCTTTCCTACAGCATCCATTGGTTTTACACCAATTTCTTCAAGAGAAGCGATCAACTGCTGATATATCTTGATAAATCCCTGAGCAAAAGCACCTTCTTTCTCCTCTTCTGAAAGGGCATCTAAACCTCTCTCAAAATTATCAACAATAGGAAGTATCTTTGTAAGAACTTCTTTCGCTCCTACATCATACATATGACTCTGCTCTTTTGCGTTTCTCTTTCTGGCATTCTCAAACTCTGCCATAAGACGCTGATATTTATCTGTCATCTCTGCTGCTTTTTCTTCGCTCTTTTTTAATTCAATTTCAAGTGCTGCGGCAGATTTCTTTTTCTTTTTTGTTTTTGTTTCTTTGGCTTCTTCGGCTTTCTCTTCTGACTGTGCTGCCTCCTGAGAATCCGCTTTCGCCTCTTCTACGATACTTTCGTCGGATACTTTCTTTTCTTCTTCCACTTAAGTACCACCTTTCTATGATTTATTATTAAAAATCTCATCTAAATCATCTGTTAGATTTCTGAGAGTATTTACAACCTTTCGGTAATCCATTCGTTTGGGACCGATAATTCCGACCGTCCCTGTTCCGCCTTCCTTCAATTCATAAGTGGCAGTTACGATACTACAATCCCTTAAAGACTGTACCTGCGTCTCATTACCAATGTAAACCTGTATGCCATGCTTCTCTTCCTGATTCACCGTATCATCAACAAGCTTTACAAGCTGCTTCTTCTCAACTAATGTATCAAGAAGTGCTGTCGTATGCTCTGGATTGGCAAGCTCAGGATACTTAAGCATATTAGTTGCTCCGCTGGTATAAATCTCTAAATTATCTGCTTCGTGAATTGCCTCTACAATCCCATTAAAAACTCCTTCTAAAATGTCTGCATGCATTCCTGCCTGCACCTTCATCGTATGGATCAACTCAATGTTAATATCATTAATCGTTAATCCCTGAAGAAAAGAGTTCAACAAAATGTTAAGCTTTAGAATCTCGTCATTACCAAGAGGTTCATCCATATTCATAAGTACGTTCTTAACCGTATCATTACCAACCACGATAACAATCAGCAGTCTTCGTGAATCCACCATCGAAAGCTGAATAAACTTAAGTTTTGACTCCTTAATCTGTGGTGCGGAAATCATTGTGGCATAGTTCGTATTCGCTGCAAGAACATCTGCAACATTCTTAAGAACCTCTTCCATGCGATCCATCTTATTAATCAGATCCTGATGTTCTCTCTCCCTCTCGGTCTCCCGTGTTCGAATCTCATCGTTCTCTGCCATAAGACAGTTCACATAATAACGATAACCTAAATCTGAAGGAATCCTTCCGGCAGAAGTATGTGGCTGGAGGATATAACCAAGTTCTTCAAGATCCGCCATCTCATTACGAATCGTCGCTGAACTCAAATGTAAATCAGAATCTTTGGCAATCGTTCTACTTCCAACCGGCTCTCCAGTTTCTAAGTAAGTAGAAATAATCACTTTTAAAATTTTCATCTTACGTTCATCCAGTTCCATCTCTTACTCCCTTCCTTCTAAGTTATTAGCACTCATCAATACCGAGTGCTAATATCTACATTCATTAAGTTATCACTATCTTCAATCCTTGTCAAGTATATTTTAAAAATTTTTTCTAGAACTTTTTTTCAAACATGCCCTAAAATTTCTCTACAGCATAAAATCACAGAAAATATAATCACTCACATCAATTCCTGCATCTGTAAGACGAAGCATTTTCCCTTCATCCGTCCATTCTAATAAATCCATTTCTTCGTATTTAGAAATAACTTTTCCATATATTTCTTTAAGCCCTGCCTTAAAACGCTTTTTAAATTCTCCCTCTGAAATTCCTGCTCTTTTTCTAAGACCCAGAAACATAAATTCTTCCATCTCATCTTTTTCACTTAACACTGTATAATCAGTGTTAAGTGAAAAAGATGAGATGGAAG
>CAVCBH010000157.1:0-10632 GCA_963600375.1 bacterium
TATTGATACTCAGTTAAAATAATTATGAAAGAAAGATGGATGGGTCTTGATTACGGGACAAAGACAGTGGGCGTGGCAGTAAGTGATGCGTTAGGGATTACCGCACAGGGTGTAGAGACCGTTACAAGAAAGTCGAATAAGAAGCTGCGTCAGACTCTGGCAAGGATAGAAGCACTTATAGAAGAATATGAAGTGAGTAAGATTGTACTCGGATTGCCAAAGAATATGAATAATACGCTGGGAGAAAGAGCCGAGGAGACAAAGGAATTCCAGGCGATGCTGCAGCGAAGAACCGGATTGGAAGTAGTCTTATGGGATGAAAGACTGACTACGATGGAATCGGAAAGAATTTTGCAGGAGGGTGGAGTGCGCCGTGAGAACAGAAAAGAACGCATTGACTGGATGGCGGCCACTCTGATTCTGCAAAGTTATATGGATGCGCATCCAACTCCGGAAAAGTAAGCAGAGAACGGACGTAAGTACGGAAGAAAGAGGTTTTATATGAACAATTATCAAAGCATTCCATTTAAAGATGAAGATGGAAAAGAAAAGGAGTTCTATGTCCTCGAACAGACTACTCTGAATGGATTTCACTATCTGTTAGTAGAAGACGGAAGTGCAGATCCAGAGGATGATGAGGTTGAGGTTCTTATCATGAAAGGAGTCGCTGATGCGGCTTCGGATGAAGAATGGGCAGCCTATGAGTTAGTGGAAGATGAGGAAGAACTTATATCAGTATTCAAGGTATTTGAACAGTTAATGGACGATATTAATTTTGAATTAGAATAGCAGGCAGACGTTTGTGTGAGATAAAATGGCAGCTATTTTGCAGGAATAGATGTCTGTTTTATTCTATGCAGCCGTGCTTTCTGCTATAGACAAGTGAATAGTAGAACGGAGGTTAGAATTTGAAAGTAACAGGAAATCAATCAGTAAAGATAATACCTCTTGGTGGATTAGAGCAGATCGGTATGAATATTACTGCGTTTGAGTATGAGGACAGTATTATTGTAGTAGACTGCGGTCTGGCTTTTCCAGACGAGGAGATGTTGGGAATCGATTTAGTTATACCGGATATCACCTATTTGAAAGAGAATGCCTCAAAGGTAAAGGGACTTGTAATTACCCACGGACATGAGGATCATATCGGTGCGATTCCCTATGCTCTTAAGGAACTGAACATGCCTGTTTATGCAACTAAGCTTACAATGGGACTGATCGAGAATAAGTTAAAGGAGCATAATCTTTTAAGAACAACCAGAAGAAAGGTCATCAAACATGGCCAGTCGATCAATCTGGGAAGATTTCGTATAGAATTTATTAAAACGAACCACAGTATCAGTGATGCAGCAGCACTCGCCATTTATACACCAGCAGGAATTATCGTGCATACCGGTGACTTTAAGATTGATTACACACCGGTATTTGGAGATGCTATTGATCTTGGTCGTTTTGCAGAACTTGGAAAGAAAGGTGTTCTTGCTTTAATGTGTGAGAGTACCAACGTAGAACGTGAGGGATATACTCCGTCAGAGAGAACCGTTGGACGGACACTCCGTCACCTTTTTGATGAGAATAAGGATCACCGTATTATCGTAGCGACATTTGCTTCGAACGTAGACCGTGTACAGCAGATTATCGACTGTGCGTATAGTTATGGAAAGAAGGTTGTTATCGAAGGAAGAAGTATGGTCAGCACAATTTCTACAGCGGCAGAACTTGGCTACATTAAGATTCCGGATAACACATTAATTGATATAGAACAGATGAAGAATTATGTGGATGAGCAGCTTGTGCTTATCACGACAGGAAGCCAGGGTGAGACAATGGCGGCATTAAGCCGTATGGCAGCTTCCACACACCGCAAGGTTTCTATTAAGCCAGGGGACGTTATTATCTTCAGTTCTCATCCAATTCCTGGTAATGAGAAGGCAGTATCAAAGGTAATGAATGAGCTTGCAAAGAAGGGAGCCAGCGTCATTTTCCAGGATACTCATGTTTCTGGACATGCCTGTCAGGAAGAGATTAAGCTTATTTACACCCTGACCAAGCCACAGTACGCGATTCCGATTCATGGAGAGTACCGTCACTTAAAGAGACATAAGGATCTTGCAATCGAGATGGGAATTCCGAAGGAAAATGTTATAATCTTACAGTCCGGCGATGTCCTTACTATTTCAAAGGAACAGGCAAAGGTAACAGGTCATGTACCGGCACAGGGAATCTTAGTGGATGGACTTGGAGTTGGTGATGTTGGTAATATCGTACTTCGTGACCGTCAGCATCTTTCACAGAATGGCTTATTTATTGTAGTAGTAACACTTGACCGATATAATGGCGTTTTACTTGCAGGACCGGACATTGTATCAAGAGGTTTTGTCTATGTAAGAGAGAGCGAGAAGCTCATGGAAGAGGCAAAGAGTGTGGTTACGAATACGTTAGAGCACTGTAACGCAAAGAAGATTACGGATTGGGGACGCATTAAGGGAGCCATCCGTGATGATCTGGGAGATTATATCTGGAAGAAGATGAAGAGAAGTCCGATGATTCTTCCAATTATCATGGAAGTGTAGACAATGGTTAATGAAGGAAAGTTATCGATACCGTTCTTTCCTGATACAGAAGATGTCCGTCAGAGAACAAAGACGCTGACTAATATGATCCGCCATACAGAAGATTATAAGTGTTATCAGAAGAATTTGACGGTCTTAAAAGGACGGGAAGAATTATATCGCAAGTTTAAAGAATTTCGTGGAAAGAGTTTACATTTACAAGTGGAAAAGGGACAGGAGCAGTACTTTGAAAAGGTAGAAGCACTCCATTCAGAATATAAAGATTTGCTGACAGAGCCAGTAGTAGTAGATTTTCTTTCCGCAGAGCAGAGAATTTGTAAACTGATGAGAATCGTATATGATGGCATAGCAGAAGATATCAGGCTGGATTTATCATATATGGATGAATTTCAGGCTGTTCAGATTTAAATGATTAAGCAATAGAATTCTATAAAAGTTTAAGAAAATGTACGGTGTTAAGCCGTAGAAGAGTATACAGGCGGTAAAGAAAGCATAAGCAGGATAAAAGGAGTGAAGATACATTATGATAGAAAAAGTAATGCACATCATTATAAAAACATTGGCGTATATCTTTATCATACTTCTTTTTGCCCTGCTCTTTGTGCGAATGAGTGAGTTTGGCCATACGATTTTTGCAGATAAGGAAAAGGACAAACCACAATACGCCAGAGATGCAGTGCTGGTCGTGGAGAAAAAAGAATCTCTTTTGGCGATTTCAAAAGATCTGGCAGAACAGGGGATTGTAGATAATCCGTACCTGTTTGCCATATCTCTTCGCTGCATGGATGGGTATCAGAATATCCGTCCCGGAGAGTATAAAGTTTCTTCTTCTTCAAAGCCGTCAGACATATTAAAACAGTTAACTCATGAGGAGGAAAAGTTACAGTGATCACAGAGGAAAGAATTCTGGATTTCATTCGTTCCTTTGGAGTAGACAGAGGTTCTGAGGTTTTGCGTACCATTGAAAAAGAAGCGATTCGGGATGATGTGCCGATTATCCGAAAAGAGACAGGGGAACTTCTTCGAATACTGCTGCAAATAAAAAAACCGGAGAGAATTCTTGAGGTAGGTGCTGCCATAGGATTTTCTTCGGTTTTTATGGGTGAAAATACCGGAGAAAATACGCATATAACAACAATAGAGAATTATCCGCCGCGAATTGAGCGGGCAAAAGCCAATATTGCCCTTGCCGGCATGGAAGATAAGATTACCTTGATTCCGGGGGATGCCGCAGAGGTACTTAAAGAGTTGTCTGGAAGTTGGGATTTTATTTTTATGGATGCGGCGAAAGGACAATATATTCACTTTATGCCAGAAGTAATGCGGCTTTTGGCACCGAATGGAATTCTGGTGTCAGATAATGTGTTGCAGGATGGAGATATATTTGAATCCCGTTATGGGATTAAAAGAAGAAATCATACGATTCATAATCGGATGAGAGAATATTTGTATGCGCTGACACATAATGAAGTGCTTGATACCGTGATTTTAGAAACGGGAGATGGCATGGCGATTAGCGTTAAGAAAGAATAAGAAGATATCTTATAACAAATGATGCAATGTCCTAATAAAGATATAAGACAACAATAGTAATTTTATAGAATTGTTATAGAAAAATAGATATTAATAATTATAGTTAACGATACATTAGATAACATATTTAGGAAGAAAGGGATAAAATGAGAGACACAGAATTACTCATACCGGCAAGCAGTTTAGAGGTATTAAAGACTGCGGTACTTTACGGTGCAGATGCGGTATATATTGGTGGAGAAATGTACGGCCTTCGTGCAAAGGCGCGTAATTTTTCCAGAGAAGATATGGAAGCAGGAGTAAAGTTTGCGCATGAAAATGGAGTAAAAGTATATGTTACTGCAAATATTGTAGCACATAACGAAGATTTAGAAGGAATTCATGAATATTTCAGAGAATTAAAGGAAATCGGACCGGATGCGCTGATTATTTCTGACCCGGGTGTATTTCTGATCGCAAAAGAAGAGTGCCCAGATATCGAGCGTCATATCAGCACGCAGGCAAACAGCACAAACTATGCTACCTATAATTTCTGGTATGCACAGGGAGCAAGCCGTGTTGTGGCAGCCCGCGAGCTTTCTTTGGCAGAACTTTCTGAAATTCGTGCCAATATTCCAGAAGATATGGAAATTGAGGCATTTGTTCATGGGGCAATGTGCATTTCCCATTCTGGAAGATGCCTTCTGAGCAACTATTTTACAGGAAGAAATGCGAACATGGGAGCGTGTACACATCCTTGCCGCTGGAAATATTATGTTATGGAGGAAAGTCGTCCCGGTGAATATCTTCCAGTAGAAGAGAATGAGCGTGGAACATATATTTTCAATTCAAAAGATTTATGTATGATCGAGCACATTCCAGATTTATTAGAAGCTGGTGTGGACAGTCTTAAGATTGAAGGACGTATGAAGACAGCCCTTTATGTAGCGGCAGTGACAAGAACCTACAGAAAGGCAATTGACGATTACAAGACTTCTCCAGAACTTTTTGAGAAGAATCTTGATTATTACCGCGAAGAGATTGCCAAATGTACCTATCGTCAGTTTACAACTGGTTTCTACTACGGAAAGACCGATGAGAATTCTCAGATTTATGATGCAAATACGTATATCAAAGAATATACGTATATCGGTATTGTGCAGGATGTTGATGAGAATGGCTGGTGCAAGATTTATCAGAGAAATAAATTCTCTGTGGGAGAGACAATCGAAGTAATGCTGCCAGACGGAAGCAATAAGAACCTTGTGGTGCTTGGTATGGAAGATGGTGACCGTAATGCCGTAGAGTCTGCACCACATCCAAAACAGGAAATCTGGATTAATTTTGGAGAAGCTTTAGAAAAAGGATTCCTGCTTCGCAGAAAAGAGTAGGAACAGTGGCCATCCTGTCATGCATATAATATAGGGAACACGGGTTTCGGAGCATTGTATGCGGTCATTTAAGAAGCCATTAAAAGTGGAAGAAGAGAGATACTATCTTAAAATGTACCGTGACGGAGATGAAAAGGCAAAAGAGAAATTAATTGAGCATAATCTCAGGCTGGTTGCCCATATTGTTAAAAAATATAATTCACCAGACCGGGACCTGGATGATCTGATTTCAATTGGTACGATTGGATTGATTAAGGCGGTAAATACTTTTGATCTAAATAAAGGTGGAAGGCTGGTAACGTATGCTTCCAGATGCATAGAAAACGAACTGCTGATGATGCTTCGCCAGGAAAAGAAGATTCTGCGGGAGATTTCTTTGTATGAGCCGATAGGAACTGATCAGGAAGGCAATCATATCAGTCTTCTTGATATTATTTCTACAGAGGAAGAGGCGCTGGTGGAACAATATCTGCACAAATACTATTTAAGCCGTCTGGAAGTGGAAGTCTTTCTTTTAGAAGACAGCAGAGAGAGGGAAATTATTTTAAAACGTTATGGGCTATGTGGAAACAGACCACATACACAAAAAGAGGTAGCGGCAATGATGGGAATTTCAAGATCCTATGTGAGCCGTATTGAGAAAAAAGCATTAGAAAAGCTCAGAAACAGTTATGAACACTATATGTAATATGCAAAAGAAGAGAAAGGAATGTTTATGCTGCATATGTTATATCCGGATGAGTATCTGGACTCGACTTATTCTATTGATTTTAAAAAGTTATATAAAGAAGGATACAGAGGGATACTATTTGATATTGACAATACGCTGGTTCCACATGGAGCGCCGGCAGACGAGCGGGCAATTGCCTTATTTAAGCATCTTAAATCCATTGGATTTCAGACGTGTCTTATCTCAAATAATAAAGAACCAAGAGTAAAAAGTTTCTGTGATCAGGTGGATTCTACCTATGTCTTTAAGGCAGGAAAGCCGCTGCCGGGAGGCTATGAAGAAGGAATCCGAAGAATGAATACAACAAAGAACAATACCCTGTTTATAGGAGATCAGATTTTTACAGATGTATTAGGGGCAAAAAGAGCCGGACTTCATGCCATCATGGTTAAGCCGATTCACCCAAAAGAAGAGATACAGATCGTGCTCAAACGTTATCTGGAGAAAATCGTCCTGTTTTTCTATTTCCGAAGCATAAGGAAAAAAAGTGTTGAAAAATAGAGGTATTTATTATAGAATAGATTAATGAATGATTTACTAGTGATTAAGGAGGAATTTCAGATATGATTTCTGCAGGCGATTTTAAAAATGGCTTAACTATCGAACTTGAGGGAAATGTTTTTCAGATTGTAGATTTCCAGCATGTAAAACCAGGAAAGGGTGCAGCTTTCGTAAGAACAAAGATGAAGAATATTAAGAACGGCGGTGTTGTTGAAAAGACTTTCCGTCCAACAGAGAAGTTCCCACCAGCACATATCGAGCGTACAGATATGCAGTATTTATATACAGATGGTGACTTATATTACTTCATGGATGTAGAGACATTCGATCAGATCGCATTAAACGAGGATATGATCGGTGATTCTCTTAAGTTTGTTCGTGAGAATGACATGGTTAAGATGATTTCCCATAACGGAGACATCTTTGCTGTAGAACCACCTATGTTTGCAGAGTTAGAAGTAACAGAGTGCGAACCAGGAGAGAAGGGTAACACAGCAACAGGAGCAACAAAGCCTTGTACAGTTGAAACAGGTGCTGTTGTATACGTACCTTTATTCGTAAATCTTGGCGATAAGTTAAAGATTGATACCAGAACAGGAGAATACTTATCCAGAGTATAATTTTTGTTCATTTCGGAATGTCTGTATGGGATTCCGAAACTATGCAATAAGTTAAAAGCAGGCGGAAATCATACCTTGATTTTCGCCTTTTTATCTTATAATGTACGCTCAGAACTTTTATGCACCTGCTTTTGCGATATATTTTTTGCCAGATTCCTTTAAATTTCATCAACGTACACTCCATGTACGCCTCAAAAATTTAAAGAAATCTGACAAAAAATATCCTCACAAAATCAGGCACAACAGATTCTGAGAGTACATAAAGGAACGTGTTTAGAATGCAAGTAACCTTTACAGGAGGTAATTACAATTATGAGAAGAAAGAAAAAGTCAGGTGCTGTTAAGATGATCGCAGCAGTTGTTATTGTAGTCATCTTATTATGCGGCATTTTTGCAATTATGAAGAATCTTACTTCCCCTGTATCAGCAGACAATAAGGCTGGTAACAAGGGCGGTAATTCAGCCAAAGCAACAGAAGCTTCAACAGAAAAAGCAGACAACAGTGTGCCAATGACAGATTTAAAAGTAACTGCACCGGCAACAACAATCCGTGTGGGTGAGACAATGCAGTTAAAGATCACACACGAACCATCCAATGCGACAAACACAAAGTTAAAATGGACTTGTGACAAAGATGGTATGGTAACTGTAACAAAAGATGGTGTACTAAAACCAGGAAAGAACGCAGGAAAGAATACCGTTAAAGTAACAGCAACTGCAACAGATGGTTCTAAGTTAAGCGCTTCTTTTGATTTAAGAATTTATCCAGCTATCGACCCAAGTAAGCCAATGGTAGCCATTACTTTTGATGATGGCCCAAACCCGGAAACAACAACTCCGATGCTTGATGCATTAGAAGAGAACTACGCAAAGGCAACATTCTTCTGCTTGGGACAGAATGCAGGTTATTATCCAGAAACTGTACAAAGAGAATACAATCTTGGTATGGAAGTAGGAACACATACATACAGCCATGTCGTTCTTACAAAGCTTGGCGCATCCGAGCTTGACAGCGAGATCAGCAAGTCCGTTGATGCGATTGAAAAAGCAATCGGTGTGAAGCCATCCCTGATGCGTCCTCCATACGGAGCAGTAAATAAAACAGTATTGTCTGCAGTAGGTGGATATAACCTTTGCTGCATGAACTGGTCACTTGATACAGAAGACTGGAAGACAAAGAATGCAGATGCCACATATAATGAAGTTATGAAGGCACAGGACGGTGACGTTGTACTTCTTCACGACATTCATGAATACAACGTAGATGCCGTAAAACGCTTTGTACCAGACTTAATTGCACAGGGATTCCAGTTAGTAACAGTACCAGAACTTTACAAAGCAAGAGGAGAAACCCTTGACCCAGGAACCGTTCATTATCGTACAGATCCTACAACACAGGCAACAACAGAGACGACTCCGGCGGCTTCTACAGATGCGGCAGCGGAGAGTACGACTGCTTCAGAATAACAGGCTAACAGATGCCTTCAAAGATAAACAGGAAACAGACGCCCTCGAAGAGAGAATAGAACCTATATTTGTGACTTTCGTCGCTGCGAATTAGTGTTGAATAAACAGCGTCTCATTAAAATAATTGATTTTGACTCCGTTGTAAAAAACACAAAGTCGCAAAATCAATTATTTTAATGAGACGCTGTTCTGCCGATAGTATATCTTCGCAGCTCCCAGGCCACAAATATAGGTTCTATTCTCTCTTTGAGGGCTGACTTTGGCTGGCTGTTGTTTATGTTGTGGAATTGCTAAGCTTGCCAGCATATCAATGTCAGTCGGATTTTAGTTGATGTAGCCTGCTACGCTGCTCTGATTCAGGAAAAATCTTCTACAAATTGTAACGCACATCTTGTATAATCATTGAATCAGCCACAGCCAGAACTCTGGAAGCTATCTACTGCCTATCTGTGGCCTGGGAGCAAGTGTTGGATGCGAGCGGGCAAGCGAACATTCAATACGCCGCGACGAAAGTCACAGATAGGCAGTAGATAGCTTTCAGAGTTCGTCTGTTTATCACTCAAAAATAAAATCACCTCAAATTTATAGAAAGGAAATATCTTATGAATCAGAAAAATAAAGGAATTATCCTGATTGTTGCTTCCGCTTTTTTTTTCGCCCTCATGAACATGATGGTCCGGCTTGCCGGGAATCTTCCGTCGATTGAAAAAAGTTTTTTCCGTAACTTTGTTGCAGTATTTTTTGCATTGATCGCATTAAAGAAATCGCACACGCCGATTCAGATACCAAAAGGACAGCTTAAGAACTTACTAATGCGCTCTATTTGCGGAACACTTGGTATCCTGTGTAATTATTACGCAATCGATCATCTAATGCTCGCGGATGCATCCATTTTAAATAAGCTTTCTCCGTTCTTTGCGATTCTCTTCTCTTTTATTCTGTTAAAAGAAAAGATTCATCCATTTGCAGCAAGCTGCGTATTTATCGCATTCATCGGAAGTTTGTTTATTATTAAGCCAGGCTTTGCCTCTGTAACTGCACTTCCTGCTTTTATTGGGCTTCTTGGTGGAATGGGAGCTGGTATTGCTTATACGTATGTACGAATTCTTGGAACAAATGGAGTAAAAGGACCTTTTATCGTTCTGTTTTTCTCTGCATTTTCCTGTATCGTGACATTGCCTTATCTTATATTTGACTTCCATCCGATGACACTTGCACAGCTTGGCTGCCTGCTTCTTGCCGGATTATTTGCAAGCGGAGGACAGTTTACCATTACTGCAGCGTACACATACGCTCCCGCCAGAGAAATATCTATCTATGATTATTCACAGATTATCTTCTCCACTGTCCTTGGTTTTCTGTTTCTTGGACAGATTCCTGACATGTGGAGTTTTGTCGGATACGGAATTATTATCATTGCGTCCGTCGCAGTCTTTTTGTTCAACAACCGAAAGAGAGCGTAGCCTCTCTTTCTTTTTTTGTTCTCTCGCATGCTGCTTTGCCTTCTCATAAATATCAAAAGCCTCATGATAACGAGGACTATAATCATTGTGGTAACGACCAGTTTTTTTCATATAAATCTCTTCCTTTCAGTTTCTACTTTTAATAATTCAATTATACACATTTCTCCACAATTTTAAATACTTTTAGAGCAAGCAGAAAACTTCTGTTTCCATCCACAAATCTTCACAACCACTATTTAATTCATTAAGAACAGACGCTTCCAAAGAGAGCCTATACCCTATATCTCTGACTCTATCACTGTGGGTTGAATGTTCGCTTACACGCTCGCATTCAATCCTCGCTCTGTTATGAAGTGACTTTTGTCAAGAGGCAAA
>CAVCBH010000158.1:0-15554 GCA_963600375.1 bacterium
AAGCACAGCGATGTGTGGAGTTGACTGTCACTAATCGGTCGAAAGCTTGACCTTAGAGAGTTATTGGAATAAAAAAATACTTGAAAAGTTCAGAGAAAGATGGTATAATGTGTGTGGTTTTCAGGGTATGACACCTGATTATATTCCTCGATAGCTCAGTCGGTAGAGCACGCGGCTGTTAACCGCGCTGTCGTAGGTTCAAGTCCTACTCGGGGAGTCTGGCTCCTTGGTCAAGTGGTTAAGACACCGCCCTTTCACGGCGGTAACATGGGTTCAAATCCCGTAGGAGTCACTTGTGGCGTCGTAGCCAAGTGGTAAGGCAGAGGTCTGCAACACCTTCATCACCAGTTCAAATCTGGTCGACGCCTTTAAGTAAAGCCTTGGAAATTTAGTATTTCCAGGGCTTTTTGTTTATTATATTAGAGTGTATTTGAAAATCATTCCTACAATCTGCACACCCCAATTTGCGGTATATTAATATGAGGAGAAGATTTATTGAATAAAAAGAAGATTAAACTGATAATATCATATCTTGCCATTATACTCGGTGCAATTCTGTCAAGCTTTTCTGTTGCATGTATTTTGCTTCCCAATGATGCAATTGATTATGGAACAGCAGGAATTGCTATTATTATTAGTAAACTTACCGGTTATAATCTTTCACTATGTGTTTTTCTTGTTTTTCTTCCATTCTTATTAGCAGGTATTTTCTTTTTAGGAAAAAATTTCTTTATAAAAGTCTTTGTTGGGTTTGCTGTTTACACATTTGGTCTTGCTTATTTTGAAAAAATCCCATTTGAATTGAATACAGAGCATTTTCTGGCAGTAGCATTTGGAGGAGCGATTCTGGGAATTGGACTTTCATTGATTCTCAGGAATGGAGGATGCATAGATGGATCGGAAATTTTTGCCAATATTATTGTAAATAAAATTTATAATAAGACGGGAAAGGATTATAGTATTTCTAATATATTGATAGGATTTAATATTATCGTATATATTGCAGTTTTTATTTTAATTAATCGTGATTCTGCTATGCTTAGTTTTCTAGTATATGTTATTGCTACCGCCATTATTGATCATTTTACCGATCATTTCGATGCAATTAAGCAAGTTACAATTATTACAAAGAATCCAGATGTAATTATCCGACAAATAAAAGAAGAACTTAATAAAACATGTACAATTATTAATTCGGCAGGGGTGATTGCCGGTGAGAACAAAACATTGATTTGTTATGTTAATTATTTTGAACTGCAAAGGATAAAAACAATTATTTCTGAGAACAAAGGAACATTTAGTACGGTGTCAACAGTTGATGAAATTTTAAGGTAAATATATAATTATTATCTATAAATGAGCAAATACAGAAAATGCACAAAAATAGGTTCTTCTTGTTTGTAGTCTAAACACATTCAGACCGATCAAGTACAGTATGTCTTTGTAATGCGGACATAGTTGTACAACATTTTAAATTTACTCATTTATAGATTATTATAATATTTTCTTTTATATTGCAGGTGTATGTTAATCTACTGTTTGGGAAAAATCTCTCCAAGAGTTCTGACAACCTCCAGCATACGGTCTTTATGTAAGCTTGAATAGTTAAGTACCAGAATATGGTGGTAAAGTTCTTTTTCTCCAATGCAGAATTCAGAGAGGCAACATAGATTAATTCCTTTCATTCTTGCTCGAAGCTTGATCTCTTTATCAGAAAGCTTTGTATTTAGTTTTACCAGAAGGTGAGTTCCTGTTTCCATACCAAGAATTTCTTTTGCTGGAATGGACGGAGTCATCAAAAGAGCATTTTTTAACATTTCACCCTGATTTAAATAATAGCGCCGCATGCGAGTAAGGTGGCGGTCAAAATATCCGCCATGCAAAAATGCGGCCAATGTATATTGTTCCAAATTAGAAGATGTATTGGAAAAAAAGTTGGCAGAATCAATGTATTGTTTTATTAATTGGGGCGGCAAAACCATATAGCTGATACGGATTCCGGGACTTAAAGTTTTACTGAAAGTGTTCATGTAAATAATCTGATGGCTTTTGTCCAAACCATATAATGCAGGAATAGCATGACCGCTATAGCGGAATTCACAATCGTAATCATCCTCTATAATATAATGATCTCCAGATTCTTCCAGCCATTTGAGAAGCTCCTGACGGCGCTTGGCAGACATTACTGTTCCAAGAGGATAGTGATGTTCTGGCGAAGTATGAACTACTGTTGCACCACTTTGCCGCAGGCTTCCCATATGAATTCCATTTTTATTCATAGAAGTCCATGTCCATTTTACACCCAGATCTTCGTAAATCTGACGGATTTTACGATAGCCGGGATTCTCTATCGCATATACTGCATTAGCAGGAAGTAATCCAATTAGTTTAGAATACAGATATTCTATTCCTGTTCCAATGACAATACAGTCAGGAGAAACGATAATCCCTCGCTTAGAATACAGATATTTTGCAATCTCATAACGAAGCTCCGGACATCCGAGAAATTGTCCTCGCTTCATCAGATGAAGATTATAATCCCCGAGTACCTGACGCATAACTTTTGTCCACATGGAAAAAGGGAACTTTTCATATACAGTAGTATTTGCTGTAAAATCCACAATCCAGTCCTCTTCCTGTTCGGGAGTAGCTATAGGGATTTCTACTTTCTGGTATCTTAATGGTGAATCAAAATCAGATACCACATAATAACCGCTTCGTTCCTTAGATTCCAGATATCCTTCTATCAAAAGCTGGTCATATGCATTCATTACAGTTCGAACGCTGATTCCATTGGCTTCAGAAAGACGGCGTTTTGAGGGCATTTTCTGTCCTTCTGATAATTTTCCAGTCAAAATATCTCTTTTTAAGCATTGATACAAATATTCATATTTAGACATACTTCCTCTTGCTGTTAAATCATAAACTAACATAATCTGGTCTCCTATAAAAACATTTTACTGGTTATTTTAAGGTATCAGTTTATATTGTAATATAACGACAGGCAAAAGTAAAGCATACAACAAGGAGGTACACATTATGGCTTGTAATAATCAATTAAAAGAAACATATGGCTTATATATCGGGGGAGAATGGCAGCCGGCATCAGATAATGCTGTATATACCAGTACAAACCCTGCAAACGGAGAGCCCCTGGCTCAATGTGCACAGGCAACAAAAGAAGATGTTGATGCGGCTGTTGCAGCAGCATGGAAAGCTTTTCCGGAATGGAAAAAGACAACAAAGGAAGAACGTGCGGAAATCCTTGATAAGATTGCAGACCGTATTGAAGAAAATAAAGAATGGCTGGCAAAGGTTGAAACAATGGATAATGGAAAGCCAATCCGTGAAACAATGACGATAGATGTTCCATATTCTGTTCGCCATTTTCGTTATTATGCCAGCTTGATTCGTACAGACGAAGGGACAGCATCTATTCTTGATGGTGGAATGATGAGTCTGGTTCTTCGAGAGCCGATTGGAGTTGTTGGACAGATCGTTCCATGGAACTTCCCATTTTTGATGGCAGCATGGAAGCTGGCACCTGCAATTGCTGCTGGAGATTGTATCGTATTTAAACCATCATCTACTACCTCTTTAAGTATGCTTGTTTTCACGGAACTGATTCAGGATCTGCTCCCGGCAGGAGTATTAAATCTTGTTACAGGTTCTGGAAGTAAATCAGGACAATATCTGCAAGATCACCCGGATTTATGCAAACTTGCGTTTACAGGTTCTACTGAAATTGGCAAAGGTATTGCCATCGCAGCTGCAAATAAGTTGATTCCGGCAACACTGGAACTTGGTGGAAAAAGTGCCAATATCATTTTTGAAGACTGTAATTGGGAGGCCGCTCTTGATGGAGTACAGCTTGGTATCCTCTTCAATCAGGGGCAGGTTTGCTGTGCGGGTTCCAGAGTATTTGTACAGGAAGATATATACGATAAATTTGTTGAAGAACTGACAGATGCATTTAAGAAAGTTAATGTTGGAGATCCATTAGATCCAGAAACACAGATGGGATCGCAGATTAACAAAGGGCAGGCTGAGAAGATTTTGTCCTATGTACAGATTGCAAAGGAAGAAGGTGCTACAGTCGCATGTGGTGGTGATTATTATACAGAAAATGGTTGCGACAAAGGATGTTTTGTTCAGCCAACATTACTTACAGATGTTACTAATGATATGCGTGTAGCACAGGAAGAAATTTTTGGACCAGTTGCTGTTGTTATTAAGTTCAAAACAGAAGAAGAAGTCATTGCTCTGGCAAATCAGTCTGATTATGGACTTGGTGGCGCTGTATGGACAAAAGATCTTCATCGTGCATTCCGTGTAGCAAGAAGTATCGAAACAGGACGTATGTGGGTTAATACATATAATCAGATTCCAGAAGGAGCACCATTTGGTGGTTATAAACAGTCTGGTATCGGTCGTGAAAATGATAGAGCGATTCTGGATGCTTATAGTCAGACAAAGAACATTATGATTAACTTAAATGATGCACCGAGTGGATTCTATCCTGCAAAATAGTCAATAAGAGAGTACCTCGGAATCTTCTTCAGTAAAATAATCAAAATAGTAAAATAGTCAAAATAGCAATAATAAAAAAGCATCCAGAATTTAATAGTTTCCTGGAATCTCATTGCATCAGTCTGATAATGAGATTTTCGGGAAATTATTAAATTCTGGGTGCTTTTCAGGTGAATCAGAGCATTTTCAAACACGCTCTGGCTATGTCACCTGCCTTATTCATCTGCTGGTATTGCCGACAATCATCATAGCCATCGCTATACCTCATTCCTTCGCTTTGCATATAAATAAATTATTCTGTGTGATATAGCTGCTTATTTATTATTTACTGTACTGGTTATATAACCAGTTAATATTGACAAAAGCAAAAAAACTCTATATATTCGTATTATAGAAATGCTGTAATAGGATAAAAGAATAGAGGCAAAGCAATCGAAAGGTTGTGACGCAAAGCTATAGGGCCTGTAAGATGGTAGCCAGTTGCAAAATAAGGATGCAAAACACTAGAGGTTAATTATGTCACTTTATAGTGTTTTTTTTGTTGAAGAATATATTGGAACAGAGAGACCATTGGTTTTAGACCAGAGGCGTTTTATATCATGTAGAGTTATGACAGCAATGGGTTCGACATTTCGGAAAAGATGAATATGGAGAAAGGAAAAAGCAATGAAATGAAAAATAAAAGGATGCGTATAATTATCAGCATCTGGCTCATCTGCTGTATGCTGTTTTTTTCTGCAGGATGTGAAAAACAGAGTGCGACGAAGCAAAATGGAGAGTTGCCAGTCATAAAAATTGGAAGTGATTCCTATCCACCTTATAACTATATGGATGAAGATGGAGTTCCTACAGGAATTGATATTGATCTGGCTAAGGAAGCTTTCAGTAGAATGGGGTATCAAAGTGAAATTGTTTATATTGACTGGGAAAGAAAAAAAGAGCTGGTGGATAGCGGAGAAATAGATTGTATATGGGGATGTTTTTCCATGGAAGGAAGACTGGATGAGTACCAGTGGGCCGGCTCTTATATGGTGAGTAATCAGGTAGTTGCTGTGAAAAAAGACAGTGATATTTATACGCTGTCAGATCTTAAAGGAAAAAATGTTGCAGTTCAATCCACAACGAAGCCAGAAAGTATTTTCCTTAACAGAAAGGACAGAAAAATACCAAAGATAGGGAATCTATTCAGCCTTGCACACAGAGAACTGATGTATACATTTCTTTCAAAGGACTATGCTGATGCGATTGCTGCACATGAAACGTCTATTCTTCAATATATGGATGACTATGGTGTCAGTTACAGGATTTTGGATGAACCACTTATGACAGTTGGGCTTGGTGTGGCATTTTCGAAGAATGATGAGAGTGGAATCTGCAAGGAATTAGATAAAACCCTTGAGGAGATGCGGAAAGATGGAACTACTAAAAAGATTATAGGAAAATATCTGGATAATTCAAAAAAGTATCTGGGGGTGGAGCAGCTTGGATATTAGAGGAACGACGATGAGAAAGAAATTCTGGTTTCCTGTTGTTTTGATCGGAATAGCAATTCTGGTTATATCAGTGGTTTGTTTTTGGGAAATATGCAAAAATCAGGCAGAGAAAAAAATTCTTAAAATAGTAAACTATATGAAAGTTCAGTGTGCTACATACAGCAAGTATAACGATGGAGCAGAGACGCAGGCATTGCTTCGGGCAGTGGAGAGTAATAGGCAGGTGATGGAAAATGTTAATACAAATTATAAAAATGGAGGTAAGCTGACAGAGAATTTACTTAAAAAGTATGCAGAACAGTTATGGCTGCATGGGATACTGGTTCTTGATTCAGACGGAAAAGAAGTATGTGGATATGCAAAGGATAAGAAAGTAAAGAAGCAGTTTTTAGAAAACTATAGCAAAAAAACGGTTCTTGCCGGGGATGGTCATATTGTAAGAAGTTATTCACAGAGAATTTATCTGTCGGATGGAAGTTATATTAATATGGCAGCAACTGCGAGGAAAGATGCAGACGGAGTGATAGTTACATATTATTATATTTCTGCAGAATGCGCACAGACATATTCGCTCACTCTGCAAAGTCTGTTAGAAGGTTATCAGATATCTACAGATGGAACAATTATGGTAGCAGATGAGGGAGAGGTAATCGCCAGTAATGATAAGAAGCTCATCGGGCAAAATACGGCCGATAATGCTATAGTACAGATTCTAAAAAAACACAGAGACAGCAAACATATAGTACATGTATATAAGAAACACAATTATGGGATTATGCTTAAACAGAGAGATTATTATATTTATGCGTATGTTGCAGATAGCGTCATATTCTCTACGATGCCTCAAAATATAGTGTTCATTATGGTAATGTATGTTTGTGTAATTATAATTTTATGGATATTACTTGGAAAGTCAGAGAGGGAGCATCTTAAGCTTGAAGTAAAGAATGAGACTCTATATAAGAAAGAACTACAGGAGGCAGCTAAAAGAGCAGATGCAGCCAATGTTGCCAAGACAGAGTTTTTGCAGAGGATGAGCCATGATATTCGGACTCCGATTAACGGAATCTGTGGAATGCTCGATGTGGCAGAGTATTATAAAGATGATCTTGATAAGCAGGCAGAATGCCGTTCTAAAATAAAAGATGCTTCTAATCTGTTACTGGAACTGATAAATGAAGTGCTTGATATGGGTAAATTAGAATCAGGTCAGGTGGAACTGGATAATCAGCCATTTAATCTTCAGGAAATTCTGAATGAAGTAATTGTGGTTATTGACAAGCTTGCAGCAGAACAGGGAATTGTATTGATACAGAAAAATTTTGAAGTCAGCCACTGGAATCTGATTGGAAGTGCCGGACATGTCAAGCGACTGCTTATGAACATCATGAGTAATGCTGTAAAATATAATAAAAGGAATGGAACTATTACTATAGAATGCCGGGAACTTCCGTCCATAAAAGAAGGAAGTGCTGTGTTGGAGTTTATCTGTGAAGACACGGGAATCGGTATGAGTGAAGAATACCAGAAGAAGATTTTTGAGCCATTTACACAGGAAGATAGCAGTGTTCAGTCAAAGTACGGTGGTACAGGACTGGGAATGCCAATTGCAAAATCTTTGGTTGAGAAGATGGAAGGAACTCTGACTTTTGAAAGTGAGGAAAGAAAGGGAAGCACATTCGTAGTTAAAATTCCGTTCATGATTGATGCGGACACAGGTAAAAAAGAAAGGGAAGATATTTTAGAGGAGAAACTTTCTATTGCCGGGTATCATATCCTTCTTGTGGAGGATAATGAGTTAAACATGGAAATTGCAGAGTTTATGCTTTCAACAGAGGGAGCAACAGTGAAAAAAGCATGGAATGGCAAAAAAGCAGTGGAGATATTTAAAAAGTCAAGACCAGGAGAATTTGATGCCATTCTTATGGATATGATGATGCCTGTTATGAATGGCTATCAGGCTACCGGCAAAATAAGAGCCATGAAAAGAGAAGATGCCAAAACAATACCGATTATAGCTATGACAGCGAATGCTTTTACAGAGGATCGAATTAAGTCAAAAAAGGCAGGAATGAATGCACATATCTCAAAACCAATTAATGCAGAAAAAGTTATTGAGACTTTGGATAAACTCGTGAGGAAAAACAGGAATATGTAGCCTTTAAAATAAAAATATTGTGATTTCCTGCTGGCAAAATTTCAGAAAAATTATTGAACAAAAATGAACAGCTCTGTTATACTGTAATCGACTACATAATGCCGGATATGAATAGAATTCCGGATTCTGTAAATCAGGGTAAATTGCAAAATAACAGAAAATAAATAGCCTGTTAACAGGACAAAAAAACAGACAGAATTCAGCAGATAAAATTCTGTCTGTTTTTTTATGAATGGCCTTCTTTGGGAGACTTTGATAAATTACAATATTTGTCATATTAGAATGTTTATTTATTCACATATTTCGTCATTTTTTAATGATTGATTTCTTTTTTTTGCAAAAACATGAAATTAATCAATAGATAATATCCATAAGTACGATGAAAAATAAAGAGAAAATCAAATAATATCACAATGGATTTTGTGTTCAAAAGTGAATAAACTGTGAATTTTTCATAAATGAGAATATTAATTAAAAAAAATTTTATAATCTTATTGCAAAACGGAGAAGATTGTGATAAGATTAACACATATCGTACTAGAAATGCTCTAGCAAAGCAACTATCAAATAATATTGATAATTTAAATGGAGGAATTAAACTATGGCAAAGAAAGTTGTATTAGCAGGTGCTTGTCGTACCGCAATCGGAACAATGGGTGGTGGATTAAGTACAGTACCAGCAGCAGATTTAGGAAGTATCGTAATTAAAGAAGCTTTAAAGAGAACTAATGTACCTGCAGATCAGGTAGACGAAGTATTAATGGGATGCGTTATCCAGGCAGGTCTTGGACAGAATGTAGCTCGTCAGGCTTCTCTTAATGCAGGTGTTCCAATCGAAGTACCTGCTGTAACAATTAACGTAGTTTGTGGTTCCGGTCTTAACTGTGTTAACCTCGCTGCTACAAAGATTTTAGCAGGCGAAGCTGATATCGTTATTGCTGGTGGTATGGAGAATATGTCATTGGCTCCATTCTGTTTAGACAAAGCACGTTTCGGATACAGAATGAATAATGGTGTATTAAAAGACTGCATGGTTAATGATGCTTTAACAGATGCTTTCAATCAGTATCACATGGGTATCACAGCAGAAAATGTTGCAGAACAGTGGCATTTAACAAGAGAGGAATTAGACGAGTTCTCAGCTAATTCACAGCAGAAAGCTTCCGCAGCAATCGAAGCAGGCAAGTTCAAAGATGAGATTGTTCCTGTAGAAGTTAAACTTAAAAAGAAAACAGTTATCGTAGATACAGATGAAGGACCACGTCCTGGAACAACAGCAGAAGGTATCGCTAAATTACGTCCGGCTTTCAAGAAAGATGGTATCGTAACTGCTGCTAACTCTTCAGGAATCAATGATGGTGCTGCTTGTGTTATCGTTATGAGCGAAGAAAAAGCGAAAGAATTAGGTGTAACTCCAATGGCTACATGGGTAGCAGGAGCATTAGGTGGAGTTGATCCTTCTATCATGGGTGTTGGACCAGTTGCTTCTACTAAGAAAGTTCTTGCTAAAACTGGCATGAGCATTGATGACTTCGATTTAATTGAAGCTAACGAAGCTTTCGCAGCTCAGTCCTTAGCAGTAGGAAGAGAATTAGGAATCAATCCAGAGAAGTTAAATGTAAATGGTGGAGCTATCGCTCTTGGACATCCGGTAGGAGCATCAGGATGTCGTATCCTTGTTACATTATTACATGAGATGCAGAAACGTGACGCTAAGAAAGGTCTTGCTACACTGTGTATCGGTGGTGGTATGGGCTGCTCAACAATCGTTGAAAGAGACTAATCACGAATAGAATGTTTACATATATCCGGGTTCGGTTTTCGAATCCGGTTATATCAATTACATAGTTTGCAACTATTTAACTATGCGAATTGAATAGTTACACTAATGTGATGTGAAAGGAGATACATACAATGGGATTTATCGATTATGAAGTAGATGGCCAGGTTGGTATTATCACCATCAATCGTCCAAAGGCTTTGAATGCTTTGAATAGTGAAGTATTAAAAGATTTAGATGCAACTATCGATGCAGTAGATTTAGACGCAATCAGATGTCTTATCATTACTGGTGCTGGAGAGAAATCTTTCGTAGCAGGTGCTGATATCGGAGAGATGAGTACACTTACAAAAGTAGAAGGCGAAGCTTTCGGTAAAGCTGGTAATGATGTATTCAGAAAGATTGAAACACTTCCAATCCCTGTTATCGCAGCAATCAACGGATTTGCTTTAGGCGGTGGCTGTGAGATTTCCATGAGCTGCGATATCAGACTTTGCTCTGAGAATGCAGTATTTGGACAGCCAGAAGTTGGTCTTGGAATTACACCAGGTTTTGGTGGAACACAGAGACTTGCTCGTATCGTTGGACCAGGAAAGGCAAAACAGTTAATCTATACTGCTCGTAACATTAAAGCAGCAGAAGCTTACAGAATCGGTCTGGTTAACGAAGTTTATCCGCTCGAAGAGTTAATGCCTCAGGCTAAGAAGATGGCAAAGGGTATTGCAAAGAACGCACCTATCGCAGTTCGTGCATGTAAGAAAGCTATCAACGAAGGCTTAGAAGTAGGAATGGATGAAGCTATCGTAATCGAAGAGAAATTATTTGGTAGCTGCTTCGAGACAGAAGACCAGAAATACGGAATGGCATTCTTCCTTGACAAGAACAAAGAAAAAGTAAAAGAGCCATTTAAAAACTGCTAATTAATCAATCAATTATACATATTGTATTATTAATTATCGGAATACATTACATTTTATAGGAGGTTTCAGACAATGAAAGTTGGAGTTATTGGCGCAGGTACAATGGGATCAGGTATTGCTCAGGCATTCGCACAGACAGAAGGATACGAAGTATACTTATGTGATATCAACGACGAATTTGCTGCAAATGGTAAAAAGAAAATCGCTAAAGGATTTGAAAAGAGAGTAGCAAGAGGAAAAATGGATCAGGCAAAAGCTGATGCAGTTCTTGCTAAGATTACTACAGGTACAAAAGATATCTGTACAGATGCAGATTTAATCGTAGAAGCAGCTCTCGAAGTTATGGAAGTTAAACAGCAGACATTCAAAGAATTACAGGATATCGTTCCTGCAACATGTATGTTTGCAACAAACACATCTTCCTTATCTATCACACAGATTGGTGCAGGACTTGACAGACCAGTTATCGGAATGCATTTCTTCAACCCAGCTCCAGTTATGAAACTGATCGAAGTTATCGCAGGTCTTAACACACCAGACGAAATGGTTGATAAGATTAAAGCTATTGCTGAAGAAATCGGCAAAACACCTGTACAGGTAGAAGAAGCAGCAGGATTCGTAGTTAACAGAATCTTAATCCCAATGATCAATGAAGCAGTTGGCATTTACGCTGACGGTGTTGCTTCTGTTGAAGGTATCGACACAGCTATGAAGTTAGGTGCTAACCACCCAATGGGACCTCTTGCTTTAGGAGATTTAGTTGGTCTTGATATCTGCCTTGCAATCATGGAAGTATTATACAACGAAACAGGAGATCCTAAGTATCGTCCACATCCATTATTAAGAAAGATGGTTCGTGGTGGTAAGTTAGGTCAGAAAACTGGCGTTGGATTCTACGATTACAGCAAATAATTAAAAAGTGAATACTGCCGTGGGGACTATGCTCTGCGTCTCCACGGCTTTTAAGGTGGTTTTCTCCACCCCAATAACCAAATTATTATGGAGGAATAAAAATGGATTTCACATTAAGCAAAAAGCATGAAATGGCTAGACAGCTCTTCAAAGATTTCGCTGAAAACGAAGTTAAACCTCTTGCTCAGGAGGTTGACGAGACAGAACATTTCCCAGAAGAAACCGTTGCTAAAATGCAGAAATTAGGTTTCATGGGAATTCCTGTACCAAAGGAGTATGGCGGACAGGGCTGTGATCCTTTAACATACATTATGTGTGTTGAGGAATTATCTAAAGTTTGTGGTACTACAGGTGTTATTGTATCTGCACATACATCTCTGTGTGCAGACCCAATTCTTACTTATGGTACAGAAGAACAAAAACAGAAATATCTTGTTCCACTTGCAAAGGGTGAGAAGTTAGGCGCTTTCGGTCTTACAGAACCAGGTGCCGGTACTGATGCTCAGGGTGTTCAGACAAAGGCTGTTTTAGATGGTGACGAATGGGTATTAAATGGATCAAAATGTTTCATCACAAACGGTTCTTACGCTGATTATTACATCATCATTGCTATCACAAGTGTTGATACAGATGCAAGAGGAAGAAAGAAAAAGAAATTCTCTGCATTCATCGTAGAGAAAGGAACACCAGGATTTACATTTGGTACAAAAGAAAAGAAAATGGGTATCCGTGGTTCAGCTACATATGAATTGATTTTCCAGGATTGTCGTATTCCTAAAGAAAACCTTCTTGGAGCTATGGGTAAAGGTTTTGCGATTGCTATGCACACATTAGATGGTGGACGTATCGGTATTGCAGCTCAGGCTCTTGGTATTGCAGAAGGTGCTTTAGACGCTACAATTGCTTACGTTAAAGAAAGAAAGCAGTTTGGCAGAGCGATCGCTGCACAGCAGAATACACAGTTCCAGCTCGCTAATATGGCTACACAGGTAGAAGCTGCTAAGTTACTTGTTTACAAAGCAGCAATGGCGAAAGCAACACAGAGAGTATACTCTGTAGAAGCTGCAAAAGCTAAATTATTTGCAGCAGAGACCGCTATGAGCGTAACAACAAAATGCGTTCAGTTACTTGGTGGTTATGGTTACATCAGAGAGTACGACGTAGAACGTATGATGCGTGACGCTAAGATCACAGAGATCTACGAAGGAACATCAGAAGTTCAGCGTATGGTTATTTCTGGTAACTTATTGAAATAAGGAGGGAAAATACTGTGAAAATCGTAGTATGTGTTAAACAGGTACCTGATACAAAAGGTGGAGTTAAGTTTAAACCGGACGGAACTCTTGATAGAGCAGCTATGCTTACTATCATGAATCCAGATGATAAGGCAGGTCTTGAAGCTGCCCTTAGAATAAAAGATGAAACAGGCGCAGAAGTAACAGTAGTTACTATGGGTCTTCCAAAAGCAGAAGAAGTTCTGCGTGAAGCTATGGCAATGGGTGCTGACAAGGGTATCCTTGTAACAGACCGTGTTTTAGGTGGAGCTGATACATGGGCAACATCTACAACAATTGCTGGAGCACTTAGAAATATTGATTATGATTTAATCATCACAGGTCGTCAGGCTATTGATGGTGATACTGCACAGGTAGGACCTCAGATTGCAGAGCACTTAGATCTTCCTTTGATTTCCTATGCTCAGGATATCAAAGTTGAAGGCGACAGTGTAATCGTTCAGAGACAGTACGACGACAGATATCATGTTTTAAAAGCTAAAATGCCATGTGTTATCACAGCACTTGCCGAATTAAATGAGCCACGTTACATGACTCCAGGCGGAATCTTTGATGCATATGATGCAGAGATTACTACATGGGGAAGAAAAGACCTCAAAGATGTTGATGACAGCAACTTAGGTCTTGCAGGATCTCCTACTCAGATTGCAAAAGCTTCTGATAAGGTACGTAAAGGTAAAGGTGTCATGATGACAGCAGAAACACCAGAAGAAGGCGTTGAATACATCATGGACAAACTGTTAACAAAGCATGTTATCTAATTGTAAAGGAAATGTGGTGAATAGAATGAATTTAGAACAATATAAAGGTGTATTTATCTATGCTCAGCAGGTTGACAATAAGATTGATGCCATTGCTTTAGAATTACTTGGAAAAGCAAATGACCTTGCTGCAGATTTAGGAACAGACGTAACAGCAGTTTTAATCGGTTCTGATGTAAAAGGATTAGTTGACGAACTTGCTGAATACGGCGCAGATAAAGTTATCGTAGTTGATGACCCTGAATTAAAAGAATACAGAACAGAGCCATACACACATGCACTGGCCTCTGTAATTAACGAATACAAACCAGAAATCCTTCTGGTTGGCGCAACAGCAATCGGTCGTGACTTAGGACCTCGTGTTTCCGCAAGAGTTGCAACAGGTCTTACAGCAGACTGTACTGTTCTTGAAATTGGTGAATTCAAAGCTCGTGGAGATAAAGAGCCTCGTCAGGGTCAGTTATTAATGACTCGTCCTGCATTCGGTGGTAACACTATCGCTACAATCGCTTGTCCTAACCATCGTCCACAGATGGCTACAGTTCGTCCTGGTGTTATGCAGAAGAAAGAGCCTGTTGCAGGAGCAAAGGCAGAAGTTATCGAGTACAATCCAGGATTTACTCCAAACGACAAATATGTTGAGATTCTTGACATTGTGAAATCCGTTACAGAAACAGTTGATATCCAGGCTGCTAAGATTCTTGTATCTGGTGGACGTGGAGTTGGATCTGCTGAAAACTTTGCATTATTAGATGACTTAGCAGAAGCACTTGGTGGAACAGTTTCCTGTTCTCGTGCAGTTGTTGATAATGGATGGAAACCAAAAGATTTACAGGTTGGTCAGACTGGTAAGACAGTTCGTCCTAATGTTTATTTTGCGATCGGTATTTCCGGAGCTATCCAGCACGTAGCTGGTATGGAAGAATCTGATATCATCATTGCCATCAATAAAGACCCAGATGCACCTATCTTTGATGTAGCTGATTACGGTATTGTTGGCGATGCTTTAAAGATTGTTCCTAAGTTAACAGAAGCAATTAAAGCTCAGGCTAAATAATTTTAAGTCGTTTTTGATTGTTCAGATGTTTTGTTTGTCGTAACTTAACATAACACAACCGTGGGGCACACGGAGTTAGCTCACTTATGCCTGGCACAGTGGCGCTATCGAACGAGAACCAAACTCGCTGAGATTAGGGAAGATTTTACCTTTGCAGGTGAGAGAGGATGTCACTGGCGATTCATTATTAAAAGAATCATATAAGAGATTTGTACTGAACTCTATAAAATGTATTCATGCAGGGAATCTTTTAAGGATTCCCTGCTAAAGTTAGATAGCGGACTACAGTTTATAACTGTGGTCTTTTTTATTGCTTTTAAGATATTTTAGATTAGAGCGTGTTTGAAAAATCATTCCTGCAATCTGCATACCCCAAAAAAAATTTACGGTATATTCTGCCTTCATTTGGGTATCATAGGTCGCTACGCCGCCCTCATTCAGGCGAAATCTCCCGTAAATTGTGATGCACATCTTGCAGAAAGCATTTTTCAAACACGCTCTGGTTGACACAGACCATCATACTGTTTTCATTCCAGCGAAATCTCCTACAAGATGTAACATATATTTTTTTGAAAGCATTTTTTAAATAAATGCTAGTGTGGCATCCGTCCAGTAATAATAGTTTATGGATAATCATTTTACAGTTCA
>CAVCBH010000159.1:0-6101 GCA_963600375.1 bacterium
AGCGAACATTCAACCTGCAGCGACGAAAGTCACAAATATAGGTTCTTTTCTCTTTTTGAGGGCGTCTCCTTTGCCATTCGGTAAATCAGAGTCTACCCATGTTTATGTCTGGGAACAGCTTTCCTCTCAGGAGCTTTTGTCGTAAGAAACTGTACCGCGATTCCCAAAGCGCAAAGTACCAGAGTCAATGTAGCGCTGGAGTTTATAGAAGAGAGTGTTGTGATTCCCATATATTCAGTAACACCTGGTAAAAGTCCGGCAGCGGAAGAACCGCAGACAATGGCAGAAGTCAGAATAATAACTGGGCGCATATATTTGACTGCGAGTACCCCGACGACTAATCCGGCTATGATGTTAACGAAGAACTGGATATCTCCTTCAAATGGAAATAATGTGCCGGCAGCGCTAAATGCCAGTGTAAAACAAAGAATAAAGATTCCTATCCGGTAAATCCAAAAGGCGAGAGCTGCAATAATTGCGCCGCCAAGGATTATGCAGAGGACGGAAGCGAAGCCTTCTACATGAAGAAATTGAGAGGCAGCCATCTGTCCAAGGATTGCTCCGGCGATAAAACCGGTAATACTCATAAAGAGCCGGGAGAGCTTGTACCCGAAAAAGCATCCGACAAGGGCTAAAATGAGAGTGATGATGGAGCCAACCATCTTGTAGGTGGTGTCGGCTTCTGTGATAAGGCCGAGAAAGCCGTTATTAATAAAACTGCCCAGACTGTCACTGCTTCCAGAGTCTAACGGAAGTGTGCTTATCAGAGAACTGTAATCGATATTTAACAGGGATAGCATAAGAGTACCTTCTTTCGTATTGGATTGCTACGCCAGAGCATATAAACACGCTTTAGTAGCTTTTTTCTGATTTTAAGAGTAGCACACGAAAGGATATTTCGCAAATTATTTCAGATAAAGTATTTTATGGATTTTTACGTGAAAAGATGGTATGATAATACGAGTTGATTTGGAACTATTTAAGGCAACACAAATTTCAGGCAAAATGTATAATAGTTATAAATGGTTGTATACAGAATTACTGATAATATATTATTACAGATAATACATTTTGCAGGTGAATTTTAACAAATGTATTTTAAATAGTTTGGGTATATTTCAAACAAGTTCTAGGTTATCTAGATTGTATTTTACAGATTCAGAAAGAGAGGAATTAGGAATGTCAAAGATTAGAACAAGATTTGCACCAAGCCCTACAGGAAGAATGCATGTCGGAAATCTTCGTACTGCTTTATATACTTATTTAATTGCAAAGCATGAAGGTGGAGATTTCGTTTTAAGAATAGAGGATACAGACCAGGAACGTTACTGTGAGGAAGCACTTGGAATCATTTACCGTACTTTAGAGAAGACTGGCTTAAAGCATGATGAGGGTCCGGATAAAGATGGTGGATTTGGCCCGTATGTTCAGAGCGAACGTGTTGCATCTGGTCTTTACATGGATTATGCAAAGCAGCTTATCGAAAAAGGTGAGGCTTACTACTGCTTCTGTGATCAGGAAAGATTAGATTCCTTAAAACAGAACGTAGGAGGAAAGGAAATCAGTGTATATGATAAACACTGTCTGCATCTTTCCAAAGAAGAAGTAGAGGCTAATCTTGCAGCAGGTAAGTCATTTGTTATCCGTGCAAATATGCCAAATGAAGGAGAGACTACTTTCCATGATGAGATTTACGGAGATATTACACAGCCAAATGAAGAGCTTGACGATATGATTCTTATTAAATCAGACGGATATCCTACTTATAACTTTGCAAATGTAGTAGACGACCATCTGATGCAGATTACACACGTTGTAAGAGGTAATGAGTACCTTTCTTCCGCACCAAAATATACTCGTCTTTACAAGGCATTTGGATGGGAAGAGCCAAAATATATTCACTGTCCATTAATTACAAATGAAGAACATCAGAAGCTTTCCAAACGTTCCGGCCATTCTTCTTACGAAGATTTAATCGAGCAGGGATTTGTTCCAGAAGCGGTTGTAAACTTTGTAGCACTTCTTGGATGGAGTTCTCCAGATAACAGAGAAATTTTCTCCTTAGAAGAGTTAGTGGAAGCATTTGATTATAAACATATCAGCAAATCTCCAGCCGTATTTGATATGGTTAAGTTAAAATGGATGAACGGAGAATATTTAAAGGCAATGGATTTCGATACATTCTACGAGATGGCAGAACCTTACATCAGGGAAGTCATCAAGAAAGATATCGACTTGAAGAAGATTGCAGCACTTGTTAAGACAAGAATCGAAGTATTCCCTGAAATCGGTGAAATGATTGACTTCTTCGAAGAAGTTCCAGAATACGATGTAGATATGTACACTAACAAGAAAAATAAAACAAATGCCGAGAAGTCCTTACCAGTATTACAGGAACTTTTACCAGTAATCGAGGTACAGGAAGACTTCTCAAACGATGCATTATATCAGATGCTTCGTGGATTTGCAGATGAAAAAGGTTATAAACCAGGCTTTGTTATGTGGCCGGTTCGTACCGCAGTTTCCGGTAAACGTATGACTCCAGGTGGAGCAACAGAGATTATGGAAATCATCGGCAAGGATGAGACGGTAAGCAGAATTAAGGCTGCAATTGAGAAGTTAAGCTAAATATATTTGCCGCAGACAAAACAGACGCACCCGAAGAGAGAAGTAAGTAATTCTCTCTTCGGGTGCGTCTGTTTGCCTGTGCAAATTAGTATTTCTTTCCTGTTACAACAAAAGACTTATAATTTTTAGTGAGCTTATTAATATTTTTAGTAGTAAGGTTAAAAGTATCTGTTGAAGAAATCTGTTTTAAAGGATATTTTTTGACTGTTTTTTTGTATTCTGAATAATATTTTTTCTTAGATACTTTTTTATTGTTAATCTTAAAAGAAGTTTTAGGATTTATGATTGCGTCAAAACGGTTAAGCTTTGTTGCCTTTCCTTTTTTATTAAAACGATAAAATGTAAAAACTGCACCGTATCCATTAACCCATGAAGAATTACATACTACAGATTTTTTGGTAGAATAAATGAATTCACCAAAATCGCTGCCGGCATATTGTAAGTTTTTCAGGGTACCATTAGTATAAATATAAAGCTCGCTCTGAGAAACGTGGGCATTATTTTTTGGTGTGATGAGAAGTTCAGGAACTGAATCCTTATCTAAATAAACTAAAGCAAATTTATACATTTTAGGATTGAGTTTTTTTAGCTTTTTCTGGTATGCAGTTAAAGCTTTTGTCTGATTAGACGCAGCGTTAACATTAGTTGCAGGTACAAATAATGTAAAGAGCAGACATAAAGTTAATACACTGGCATAAATAAGTTGTTTGAATGTTTTCATTGGTATTCTCTCCTTTTTGCATGATATTTTTAAAGTTCCCTATATTATATAGCCGGAGATTATAGAAGTCAATGTCTTTAGTTGGCGGCTATAGTTTATTAATATAAAATTAAGACAGAATTTTATTGATATTCTGCATTATATTTTTCTTAGATACTTTTTCCGTTAATTTTGTAAACCGTTTTTGTGGGAAGAATGGCTTCTTCACAGCATGCTAATGAAATTTCTGTCAGTATAATCATAACAAAACTGTTTACTGAAAGTAAAGTAAAATTAAAAAGTTGACTTTTCCGAGTAAGTATGTAAATATATAAACATAAATCTGCCAAAGCAGAATTTCCGGTTACTGACGGATATGTGAACAGACACAGTGTAGCCGGAGGATGGAAACATCTTATTTTAGCCGACCGTCTGGGCAGCTTCTTTTGAAGTTGCCCTTTTTGTTTTTATATTTTTGCTTATTTACTTTTAAATGAGTTATATAGTGTATATCAATATCGGATATAGTATTTTTTGATTGGAGTACTATGTTGCTGTCAGGCAAGGTTCCAGTGCAGATTGGGGATTATATTCTATATATTTTGTTTAGAGAGAAAAACAAGAGTATGAGAACATAAGAGAAGGTGTATAAACTTTGATATACGTAAAGGAAAGGAAGAAAGACATGAAAACAGATATTCAGATTGCACAGGAAGCAACAATGCTCCCAATTAGAGATGTAGCTGCTAATTATGGGATTACAGAGGATGATTTAGAGTTATACGGAAAGTATAAAGCGAAATTTACTGATGAATTCATGAAGAGCTTAGATGAAAAGCCAGATGGCAAGCTTGTCTTAATGACAGCAATTAACCCAACTCCTGCCGGAGAGGGAAAGACAACAACAAGTATCGGACTGGCACAGGCATTTGAAAAGTTAGGTAAAAAGTCTATTCTTGCACTTCGTGAGCCTTCTCTTGGACCATGTTTTGGGATTAAGGGTGGAGCTGCCGGTGGTGGATATTCTCAGGTTGTTCCTATGGAAGATTTAAATCTTCATTTTACAGGTGATTTCCATGCAATTACATCTGCTAACAACTTATTAGCCGCACTTCTGGATAATCATATTCAGCAGGGAAATGAGCTTCGCATCGATACAAGACAGGTAATCTGGAAACGATGCATGGATATGAATGATCGTGCACTTCGTAATATCGTAATCGGTCTTGGAAGAAAAGTAGATGGATACGTAAGAGAAGATCATTTCGTAATTACAGTAGCAACGGAGATTATGGCTATTCTCTGTTTAGCAGAAGATATCAAAGATTTAAAGGCTCGTCTTGCTAAGATTATCGTAGCTTATGATGTAGATGGTAATCCTGTAACAGCAGGTCAGCTTAACGCAGTAGGTTCTATGGCTGCTTTATTAAAAGATGCGATTAAGCCAAATATGGTACAGACATTAGAGCATACAGGTGCAATTGTTCACGGCGGACCATTTGCCAATATCGCTCATGGATGTAACAGTGTACGTGCAACAAAGATGGCATTAAAGCTTGCTGATATTGCAATTACAGAAGCTGGTTTTGGTGCTGATCTTGGGGCAGAGAAGTTTATGGATATCAAGTGTCGTATGGCTGATTTAAAACCAGATGCTGTTGTATTAGTAGCGACAGTTCGTGCTTTAAAATATAACGGTGGCGTTTCCAAAACAGAACTTGCAGCAGAGAACCTGGATGCACTGAAAAAAGGTATCTGTAACCTTGAAAAACATATCGAAAATCTTCAGAAATTCGGTGTGCCTATCGTTGTAACTTTAAATGCATTTGATACAGACACAGAAGCAGAACATGAATTTATCCGCCAGTTCTGTGAAGAAAGAGGATGTGAATTTGCTCTTTCTGAAGTATGGGCAAAAGGCGGCGAAGGTGGAATCGAGCTTGCTGAGAAAGTACTGAAAACATTAGAAGAAAAAGAAAGTAACTTCAAAGTTCTTTATCCAGATAATTTATCCTTAAAAGAAAAAGTAGAGACAATCGCAAAAGAAATCTACGGTGCAGATGGTGTAACATACGAACCAGCCGCAGAGAAGATGCTTGCTAAACTTACAGACTTAGGATTTGGTGATCTGCCAGTATGTATGGCAAAAACACAGTATTCCTTATCTGATGACCAGACTAAATTAGGCCGTCCGGAAGGATTTGATATCCATGTACGTGATGCATTTGTAAATGCTGGAGCGGGATTTGTAGTAATTCTTACCGGAGCAGTTATGACAATGCCAGGACTGCCGAAGAAACCGGCTGCATTTGGAATTGATGTAGATGATGATGGAAAGATAACGGGATTGTTCTAAATTCTGAGTTGCCGAATGGCAAAGTAGACGCACCCCAAAAAAGACCATAGCCTATATTTGTGACTCTATCACTGTGGGTTGAATGTTCGCTTCCATGCTCACATTCAATCCTCGCTCTAAGGCCACAAATATAGGCTATGGTCTTTTTTGGGGTGCTGTTTCTTGGCTGTTGGAGTAAGGTCAGAATTTATTGTTGATGGCTTTGGGGATTAGTCACTAGATTATAGCTTTTTAAGAAATTAAACTACATAGGATTGATACATAAATATTTAAAAGTTTTACGTGTTAGAAATTATTGAGTGTACAGTTCTGTTTTCGATAAAGTTATTCCCTTCAACAGAATTCCCATTCTCTCATGTTGAATACTAGAGCGTGTCTGAAAAATCATTCCTGCAATCTGCACACCTCAATTTACGG
>CAVCBH010000160.1:0-5722 GCA_963600375.1 bacterium
GTACAGGGAGAGGAACAGTAACATCCTTTATTGCAATACTTTTTTTAGAAGTAAGTTCCCCGCCTTTTTGGACTTTCGCACAAAAAATATCCTCTTCTAAAGAGGCTGACAATTCTAATACGATTTTTCCATCATTTAATTTGACTTCCTGTCCTTCATTAAAATAAGAAAAAAGAATTTCAGGGCATGGAATGATGGAAAGCTCATCTTCTCCGGCTATGATTCGTGAAAATATAGCGGAGTTTTCTTTTTTTTCATCAAATGATTTTTCAGAGACAAGAAAAACAATATCATTTTCCGAAAGATCCAGTGGAATATCTAAAGTGCCTGTGCGAAGTTCAGGACCTTGCAGATCAACGAGGAGTTCAGGAACGATATGTAAACGTTCAGAAACTTCGTAGTACTGCTGCAGCCAGTCCTTACAGTCGTCAAGATTGCTGTGGGAAAGGTTGAGGCGCATTCCGGTCATGCCGGATAAAAACATTGCGCGAATCTTTTCTTTTGAGGAACAGGCCGGACCGAGAGTTCCATATAAATGAAGAAAATGTTTCATAGTAAAACCTCCAGAAATGATAATTTGTTGTAATTATAGGTATAAATACCATCGCTACAAAAGATGAAATCACCTGGTATCTTAAATAAGAATGTCATATATGTAAATATTACTGCCTGTGGAAGCTGAAGATACCGAGGCATGATGTTTTAAAAAACTTCTCAAAAATCTAAATCTATTGTATCATGATTTATAGAGATTGGAGGAATTTTTTATGGAGTGGAAGCTGACTACTTTGATTGAGAATCATATGGATAAAGAGGAAAAATATAAATGTGAGCATGGACTTTCTGTTTTGATTGAAAGTATGAAGCAGGAACCGCCGGTTCGTCTGTTAATGGATACAGGGCAAAGTGGGATGTTTTATGAGAATGCAGAGAAGATGGGAATTTCGCTTGAAAATTTAAGTGCCTTCTTAATCAGCCATGCACATTACGACCATGCTGGGGGTGTGAAAAGGCTCGTAGAAGAAGAAACGGTCAGGAAAATGTATGTGGGAAAAGATTTTTTTCAGGGGAAATATTATGAGAAAAAAGATGGAACAATGAAAGATATCGGAATTGCATTTTCCAGGGAAGAATTAGAGGAGAAAGGAATAAGTGTTTGCGAGGTAAAAGAAGATATGCAAATGGTTTTTCCGGGAGTAACGTTATATCGTAACTTTGAGCGTATTGTAGGGTATGAAACGTTAAATCCTCGTTTCTTTGTAAAAAAAGAAGAGTATGCGAAGGATCCTTTCACAGACGAAATCGCTGTAGCATTAGATACAGAAAAAGGGCTTGTCGTTATAGTGGGATGTTCTCATCCGGGTATTATGAATATTCTTAGAACGATTGAAAAGAGAAGTGGCAAAAAAATTTGCGGAGTTACAGGAGGAACCCATTTGATGGAAGCGGACGAGGAGCGGCTTAGAAAGACAATAGATGACTTAAAAGAAATGAATATAAATTTCATTGCTGTTTCTCATTGTACAGGCGAGAACAATTTAGAAGAGATAAAAGAAAGCTTTGGAGAAAAATTTATTTTTAACTGCACGGGAAATGTAATCAGATTTTAATCAAAATCTATATCATACTGAAAAAAGTAGAAAAAATTTTAAAATGCCTATTGACAATTGAATGTATATTCAACTATAATAGAGACAGTTGAACAAACATTCAATTATATATTTGATGAAAAAGGACGGTATATGTCAGTGAAAATATCGTCTGATGTGAGTGAATATACTCAAAGATACTTAAAATCCAAAGTATTAGTTGGTAACTTAAAACCACTGAAATTACACGCTCTAAGCCAGTGCAAGTTGAAAAAATCCTGCTAACTATAGGGTAGAACCTTAATGCTTGTAATCAGGTAATGGTATAAGTCCACGAAAACCAAGTGGCAAATATTAAAAAAATTAGGAAAGGAAAAGCTATTTAGATGGTAACCTATATCTAATCTGGTAAATGAATTTATAGGCATGTACCGATGGCTTGTCGGGAATTAACGACTGTGGAGTGTACAAGAATCTGTGAGTAGTATTGTTTAGACAGTACCAAAACATGCACGATGAAACAGTAACTACAAATCGTGAGATAGTAGCAAATCATCTGGCATATACACATTTGTATATGTTTTTAGTAGCAGGAAGTTATGGGAACGAAAAAGAGCGATTGTGTGGCAATGTTTCCTGAAAGTATTAAAAAGGTACAGAAGAGTATGCCAAAAGACTGCGAGATTGATAAGGTAGTATCCTTTTTTAAGGTTTTAGCAGATGACACAAGAATACGGATTCTGTATGCGTTAAAGGAACAGGAGATGTGTGCCGGTGATATTGCAGTTTTCCTTGACATGACTAAGTCTGCAGTTTCCCATCAGCTTGCAGTAATGCGGAAGATGCATCAGGTGCGGGCGAGAAGGGAAGGAAAAAATGTTTTTTATTCACTGGATGACCAGCATATTGTAGATATTATGGAAGAGGCATTAATACATATGACACATACCGATTTCTAGAGCGTGTTTTTCAACACGCATCGGGAGAATTCTATAATATAAAAAAGAGAGGTATCACAATGCAGAGAAAAGTATATATTCTTGAGAACCTTGACTGTGCAAACTGTGCAGCCAAGATTGAAAGAAAGCTTAGTAAGCTGCCGGAGCTTAGCGATGTATCTGTTACATTTGCAACAAAACAGCTTCGATTTGCAGCGGAGGATCCGGAAGCGATCCTGCCAAAAATCAGAGAAACAATTCAGTCTATGGAACCAGATGTAGAAGTGGTAGAGAGAAATCGCGGCAGACGTAAAGCAGCAGAAACTCACAGCCATGAGCACCACGACCACGGAGATGAATGCGGATGTGGACACGATCATGCCCATGGCCATAACCACGAAACCCATGAGCACCACGACCACGGAGATGAATGCGGATGTGGACATGACCACGGCCATGAAGAGCATCACCATCACAATCATGGAGATGATTGCGGATGTGGACATGATCATCATCATGAGCCAGCAAAGCCACAGTCAACTCGTTCACACACTCATTTTGAAGTAGAACATCATCATGTAGAAGGCCATCTAGAAGATTGCCAGTGTGAACAGTGCAATTCTTATGTAGAATATTGTGATGTTTGTGGAGAGAGTCTTGCAAAATGCAACTGCCATATGCCAGATGAAGATTTGGAGAAAAAAGTATACATTTTAGAGGGAATCGACTGTGCAAACTGTGCAGCAAAGATTGAAGCGAAAATTCGTCAGATGCCGGAAGTTGGATTCGCTTCTGTGGCATTTGCGACAAAGCAGCTTAGAGTATCTGCGAATAATCAGGCAGAGCTTCTGCCAAAGATGCAGGCTGTTGTAGATTCTATTGAAGATGGAGTTACGATTGTTCCAAGACAACGTAAGAAACTGAGTGGTATTTCTAATACAAAAATATATATTTTAGAAGGTCTTGACTGTGCAAATTGTGCAGCAAAGATTGAAGCAAAGTTAAGAACGTTAGATGGAGTAGACGATCTGACAATTACTTATGCGACAAAGCAGATGAAACTTTCAGCAAAGAATCCTGACCAGATGATTCCTGTTATTAAGGAAACAATTGATGCGATGGAAGATGGAATCACAATTATTCCAAAGGATAACAAAGTGGTGAAATCTGAAGAAGCAGGAGAGAAAAAGTTCTCTCTGAATAACCCACTCGTAAGTATTGGTGTAGGAGCTGTTATTTTTATCATTGGTGAAGTACTTGAACATGTTGGAAATGTTCCAACAATTCCAATGTTTGCTCTGTTCCTGATCGCTTATTTAGTCCTTGGTGGTAAAGTATTGATCACAGCCGGAAAGAACATCATGAAAGGTCAGGTATTTGACGAGAACTTCCTTATGTGTATTGCAACAATCGGTGCTTTCTGTATTCAGGAATTCCCGGAAGCAGTAGGGGTGATGCTTTTCTATCGTATCGGTGAATATTTTGAAGAAAAAGCAACTGAGCAGAGCCGTTCTCAGATTATGGAGGCGGTTGACTTAAGACCGGAAGTTGTTAATCTTGTCGTTGGAAATGATATCCGCGTTATTGATGCGGAAGAAGCAAATGTAGGAGATATCCTTTTAGTTCGTCCTGGAGACCGTATTCCATTAGATGGTGTTATCATAGATGGAGAGAGCCGTATTGATACTTCACCAGTTACCGGTGAGCCAGTACCTGTTATGGCGAAGGTTGGAGACAACATCGTTTCCGGATGTGTAAATACATCTGGACAGTTAAAGATTCGTGTAGAAAAAGTTCTCGAAGAATCTATGGTAACAAGAATTCTTGACTCTGTAGAAAATGCAGCAGCAAGCAAACCAAATATTGATAAATTTATTACTCGTTTTGCAAGAGTATATACACCATTCGTTGTATTCTTTGCATTATTTGTAGCACTTGTTCTTCCATTTGTTTTACCAGATTCCCTGAACTGGCATTTCTTCGTAGATAGTGCCTATACAGGAACGGTAAATACTATTCATGGAACAAGCGGAACAGCATCCATTTACACAGCACTGACATTCTTAGTTATCAGTTGTCCATGTGCATTAGTATTAAGTGTACCACTGGCATTCTTCTCTGGAATCGGAGCAGGATCTAAGAAAGGTATTCTGTTCAAGGGTGGAGTTGCTATTGAAAGCCTGAAAAATGTAAAAGCAATCGTAATGGATAAAACTGGAACAATTACAAAGGGTAACTTTGTAGTTCAGAAAGCAAATCCAGCAGGAAATGCAATGACAGCTAATGAGTTATTAGCAATCAGCGCAAGTTGTGAATTGTCTTCTACACATCCAATTGGAAACAGCATCGTAGAAGCTGCACAGACAAAGGGGCTTTCTATTGAAAGACCATCTAAAGTAGAAGAAATCGCAGGTCACGGTATCCGTGCAGAGCTTAGTCAGGGCGTTGTTCTCTGTGGTAACAGAAAGCTTATGGATGAACAGAACGTAGACTTAAGTGCATACCAGAAAGAAAACTTTGGTACAGAAGTACTCATTGCTTTAAATGGTAAATTTGTTGGAAATATCGTAATTTCTGATACAGTAAAAGACGATGCAAAAGATGCAATCGCCGCTGTAAAGAAACAGGGAATTATCACAGCAATGCTTACTGGTGACGCACAGGAAAGTGCAGATGTCGTAGCAAAAGAAACAGGAATTGACGAAGTACATGCAAAACTGCTTCCTCAGGACAAATTATCTGAATTAAAGAAAATCAGAGAAAATCACGGAGCGGTTATGTTTGTCGGAGACGGTATCAATGATGCTCCTGTACTTGCCGGAGCAGATGTCGGAGCAGCAATGGGAAGCGGAGCAGACGCAGCAATTGAAGCAGCAGATGTTGTATTCATGAACTCTGAAATGAAAGCAATTCCAGAAGCTATCAGCATCGCAAAAATGACAAATAGCATTTCCTGGCAGAACGTTGTATTTGCACTTGCAATCAAAATCATCGTTATGATCATGGGACTGTTCGGATTCGCAAATATGTGGATTGCGGTATTTGCTGATACAGGAGTATCGGTATTATGTCTGTTGAATTCCATTCGAATCCTTCGTAGAAAATAATAATTTGCCGTTGGAGCGTGTTTGAAAAATCATTCCCGCAAATTGTGATGCACATCTTGCAGAAAGCATTTTTCAGACACGCTCTAAG
>CAVCBH010000161.1:0-3123 GCA_963600375.1 bacterium
GTTCCACAGACAATCTATACAAAGTATGAAGATGATAAAGGATTCTATCTTCAGGCATCTGTTGATAAGCCAGGTGATGGAAAGGTAATCTTCCAGACCAATAAAAATTCTGTGATCAATCTTCGGGAAGACGGATATGTCACAATTACAGGAACTGGTAAAGTTCTTGTTTATCCGATTGCAAGGGAGACTGCTTCTTATACAAGACAGGTTGGAGATGCCATCACAATCGAAGTAAAGAAAGCATCGGAAAGACCATTTGTTCCGAAAGAGCCGACTACTACAAAGAAAAATGATACAAAACCTGCCAACAATACTATAACGAAAAATACAACAGTGAAAAAACCTGCTGTTGTAAAAATAAGAAGAGTTACACCAGGAAGAAAAATGGCAAAAATTTACTGGAAAAAACAAAACCAGATAAATGGATACCAAATTCGTTATTCTTTAAAGAAAGGTATGAAGAAGGCATCTGTAAAGAATGTATCTCCTAAGAAGGTTTCCTTTGTGATTAAGAAGTTAAAAGCAAAGAAAACTTACTATATACAGATTCGTTCCTACAAAAAAGTAAACAAAAAAACTATATATGGTTTATGGAGTACTAAAAGTAAAATTTGTATTAAATAACAAAAATATATACACAAAAAGAGGAGAGAAAAATGAGAAAGAAGAGATTATTAACTTATTCCTTAGCGTTTGCAATGGCTGTTTCAATGGCAGCACCACAGGCAGCAATGCTTCCGGCAAGCTTAAAAGCAGTAAATGTTTATGCGGAAGAAGTCCAGGAATCTGAATTAAAAAATGGAACAGCAGTTACAAAGGCTGAGTGGGGTGAAAACTGGTCAGGAACAGAAGCTTATATCAAAATTAGTGAGATAGGCAAATCTTCTGATGAAGCATCTGATTACAGCAGTAAAATCAATAAGGTAATTGTGAATAATACAGAATATCCGGTATATGATGAGGAGAGCAAGGGAAATTATTACACTGTATCTTATTTTGATGGATTATGCATATATATGGGATCTGTTGTTGATGGGGAAAACACAATTCTTGTTTCTTCTAATGGATACAAAGATAAAAAAATTGTTGTAAGCGTAGATAAAACTGAAAAAACAGTATCCTTTATTTCACAGGAAGATCTTGATTCCGGGGAAGCAGTTGTAGATAAGACTCCATTAAATAATATGATTACTGCTGCAAAAGCATATGAGCAGGGAACCGCATCGGATGAAAAATGGACCGCACTTCAAGATGCTATTACAGCCGCACAGGGAGTATATGACAATGACAATGCGACACAGGATGATATTGATGCCGCAGTCACAGCCTTAAAGGAAGCTATTGATACTTTCAACAAAAAAGATTCAGAAAATAACAACATTGAAAATCCAGTAGAAGACGGAGAATATACACTTTCTTATTCAGTAGAAGATTCTACAGGAGGAAATATGATTGCTGGTACGATTGATTCAAAAGCAAAGCTAACTGTAGAAAATGGAAAAATGAAAATATCAATGTTAAATATTAATATGCAGGATTATCTTCTGGATTTATCTGTTGGTTCCAATGCAGCATATAATCTGTCAGAGGTAAAAGAGTATAGTTTAGATGGAAGTAAGAGTAATTATAAAGAATATACGATAGAAATTGATGATATCACACAAAATCTTTCTGTTGCTGCTCTTGTTTCAGCCATGGGCGGACAGGCCAGTGATAAAGGTAACTGGAGTAAATACAACAGTGCTGCTATTACAGTAACATCCGTAAAAAAGGGATGGGATGGATATAAAGTAGAGCAGCAGGAAGAAAGCGATGCGGATAAAACATTGATTAATGCTTTAGTAACAGCTGGATATGATACAGATGGTGATGGGGCAATCAGTGAAGACGAATGGAATGCAATTTCTGGTGAAGTGAATCTTAGTGGATATAATCTTACAGATATTACGCTTTTAACAAGATTATCATCAAACGTTACTTCTCTGGATTTATCTAATAATAAAATTAAAGAAATTCCAGCAGGTTTATTAGCTGGAAAAACTAAGCTGGAACAATTTTACATTGAAAATAATGAGGTAAAAGACATTCCTGCTAATTTATTTAAAGATGCAGCAAAACTTGACTGGATTAGTTTTGCAGGCAACAATCTTACTTCTATTGAAAAAAATGATTTTGCAGGTCTTGATAATTTAACAATTCTGGATTTGGGATCAAACGCCATTGAATCAATTGAAGCAGGTGCTTTTGATTCTCTTACAAAACTGGATGATTTTGGACTGGGATCTAATAAACTTACTGATTTGCCTTCTGACCTGATGAAATCTATGGGAGCTACATTAGAATCTATTTCGCTGGATAATAATGAGCTTGTAAAAATTCCGGATACGGTAGAACAGTTGCAGGCACTTCAAACTCTGGCAATATTTAACAACAAAATTACAAACTTGGATAATATAGATTTTAGCAAGCTTCCAAACCTGAAAGTACTGAACTTAAAATCTAACGAAATTAAAGAACTGCCATCTAATATGCTTGCACAAAACAAAAACATTACACAAGTAGATTTCTTTGATAATAAAATTACATCTGTTTCTAAAGATATGTTTCCTAAGGTTGACGGGGGAATTCATAAACTGGATTTACAGTTAAATGAGATGGTTGTGGTAGATCCTGAAGTTCGCAAGATGGCAAAAAGTTTTAATAAACAGTATCCACAAAAAACAGTGCTTAATTTTAATGCTTCAGCAGACGCAGAGAAGAATATTAAATGGAATCAGGATTTAAGTATACTTGATTTAATGTTCTGGTATGATACAACACAGTCAGATGAGGAAAGTGAAGTTGCTGATGTGACAGGTTATAAGGCTTTGTTAAATGATAATTATGAGGGGAAAGAACTTGTTGATATTTTAAATGACAAGAATTATGATTGGGATATTGTTACAGAAGTACAAAAACAAAATGAAGATGGAACATATACAACGATTTCCAAGGAAAAGACATCAGAAGAAAAAGATGCTCTTAATGGAACGATTAAGGTAGACAGTAACGGAATCTACAGAGTGAAAAAGACAGTATATTCTGGTACAAGTGGATTAAAACCATATCGCTTTGCTGTAT
>CAVCBH010000162.1:0-14186 GCA_963600375.1 bacterium
AGTATACAGGTAAATCCACGATATTACAAATGTGAGGTCACTTCATATTATCTAACGCCGCACAGATATGTACTGCGATATAACCAGCCTCAATTTCTGTCATCGGCCTTGTCATATGTCTTAAAATAATATTGATCTGCTTCTTTACCGCCTCAAGTATTCCTGGATTGTCTTCTAATACCTCTGTGATAATCGGATTATCCTGATACATCGGTGCAGTATCCGTAAAAACAGACTGCAAATGATTCGATAAACTCTCAAAGAAATCATAGTCATCATTTAACTGGATTCCAAGTTCTTCTGAAACTGCCGCAATAAACTGTCTCGTAATTAACTGAATCTTGATAACATCATTATTTACCGTTTTTTCTTTCAAATATCTTGCCTTTGACAGCATTCCACTTAAAAAGCTTACTTCGTCTTCTGTCGTATTCAAATGGCAATACTGCGAAATATATCGTAAAATATCCTGTGCCATACGATATTTTCCCTCATTTTGGTGTCCCTGCGGCTCGATAAATTCTCCCTGCAGATTTCGGTTCACCATAATTCCCAGATACAGAAGAATATGCTCAAAAGAATTATCGGTAAAAAAGCTTTTATGAATATGCTCCTGTTCTCCTAAAATCTTTTGGATAACAATCCGGTTTCCTGCCTGCACACTGATATGCTGTTCCACCATCCCTTCTACAACACTATCCCCCTGTCTGCCAGACATATTCATAATAAAAAGACGCTTCGCACTCTCTTTTCCTTCCACACGAAGTCCTTTATTTGGATGGGAAATTACTTCCAGATTATTTTCCCGAATCAGCTTCTTTATCGCATCTAAATCCGATATGATTGTTGCCCTGCTCACAAAAAGACTGTCTGCAATCGCAGAAAGTGTAATATATTCTGAGGAAGATACTAAAAGCACTGCCGCAAGACGCTTTCTTTCCTCTTTAGAAAGTTTATACTGGTAAAAATCATCCTGCATAACAAAATTTAACACTTCCGGAAAATCCGCTTCCCTTACAATAACTCCTCCTCGCTTTAAAGTAACCTCCTGCAGATTATTTTCTCTAAGTGCATCATTGATTGTATTAAGATCATTTCGAATTGTTCGCTGAGAAACGCCAAAAGACTCTGCCAGCCCTTTTATTGTCATTTCCTTTTCTACATTTCCCAGTTCCTGTATAATGGATACCGTTCGTTTATTCATACCCTTCTCACCCTTTTATTTCCATGGTCTTTTTCCTTCTGTCCAGCATTTTTCCTTCCAGTAATCTGCATCTGCGCTGACTCTTCCGCCACCACGCTGTACTTTTGCCATCACATTGAAAAACATTCTTGTCTTTAGGCATGGCTTCACATGTCCAACATTTGCTTTAATCTTTGCCGCAAGTGCTGTTGTATTCTTATCTATCTTCTTCCGCATTTCCTCGCTGATTGCTTTATAGGAAACTGCGTGAATGTTTTCTCCGTATTTATAAATCTTTCCGACACCCCACCACCAGAGGCTGTCTGCCATATCCTGATTCGTTGACTTTGTTCCTTTTCCTGCCGCTGTAGAAATGCAGACAGCCTGCTTTGTAAACATGCTTTCATCCGGACGATGCACCATCCACTGGTGTCCATAATGATCAAGCCATGCTTTCATCGGTCCTGTCACGTGATACACATACACCGGACTTGTAAGGATAATTACATCGGCCTCTTTTAGTGCCTTGTTTATCGGTAAAAGTTTCTCATAATGCGGACATTTCTCTGCCGCTTTCATAAAACAGGAATTACATCCCACGCAAAACTCACCAAAGTCTCTTGGGAGGAAAAATTCTGTTACTTCCCCTCCAAGTTTTTTAGCTAACATTGCTCCGATATGATAGGTGGAACCTTTGTGGTTCTGTCCATGAATCATTGTGATTTTCATAAAATAACTACCTTTCGTTCTTCTTTTAAATACTATAATATTCCTTAAATTTTAATTTGGCAACTCAGTATTTTTTCTTTTTGTTGTTAAAACAACGGATTTCTTTTTCTTTTTATATTAGAATAGCACACAGAACAAAGAAATTCCCACTGTCATAAAGTTTCGCAAACCATATGACAGTATTTTTATCTCACATAAATACAAACGCAAAGGAGAACTAACGATGATTAGAAGAATTGTACACATTAATGAAGAAAAATGTAACGGCTGTGGTGCATGTGCGGATGCATGTCATGAAAGCGCGATCGGAATGGTAAATGGAAAAGCGAAGCTTCTTCGTGATGATTACTGTGATGGTCTTGGTGATTGTCTTCCTGCATGTCCTACTGGCGCAATTACATTTGAAGAAAGAGAAGCGGCAGCTTACGATGAGGCAGCAGTTATGGCAAATAAACAGAAAAAAGAGGCAGTAGCGGCTAATGAAAAAACATCTGAAAAAACTCCTGTAGCTCACGGTTGTCCTGGACAGCGTATCGCACAGTTTAATCGCCAGAATGTGGCTGATTCCACTTCTAATGATGCTGCTTCTTCCGCTCCTACTGCAATTACCTCTCAGCTTAGTCAATGGCCGGTACAGATTAAGTTAGCACCTGTTACCGCTCCTTATTTTAACGGTGCAAAGTTGCTGATTGCCGCTGACTGTACCGCCTACGCTTATGCAAACTTTCATCAGGACTTTATCAAAGGAAAAATCACTCTGGTTGGCTGTCCTAAACTTGATGCTGTTGATTACAGTGAAAAACTGACGGAAATCATTGCCGCCAATGATATTAAGAGTGTTACGATTGTCCGTATGGAAGTTCCCTGCTGCGGTGGTTTGGAACACGCTGCTGTAACTGCATTAAAGAATAGCGAAAAGTTTATTCCATGGCAGGTCGTTACTATCTCTATTGATGGTAAGATTTTAGATTAATTTAAACAGATGGATAACAGACACATTTCCTCTTCTACCTTAGAGCCTGATTGAAAAATGTTTTCTGCAAGATGTGCATCATTAATTTGCGGGAGATTTCGCCTGAATGAGGGCGGCATAGTGGGCTACGGTAACCGAATGAAAGCAAAATCTCCCGCAAATTGGGGTGTGTAGATTGCAGGAATGATTTTTCAAACAGGCTCTAGTGCAGCATTCTCTCTTTGGGAGCATCTCTTGCCTGTGGCAACTCCTATTTAAAGTTCATGAAACACCGGTTTCATCCCCTCAAAAGTACAAAACTGCGTATACCCCAGCTTCCGTAATTCTTCCTTCCCCCAGTCAATATACGCACCAAGATGTTCTGGTTTATGGCTGTCACTTCCAATTGTGATAATTGTGCCGCCAAGTTCCTTATAAAGCTTTAATATATCTCTTGATGGTGTCATATCCGAAAGCCCATATCTGTGATTGGAAGTATTTACTTCGATTCCCTTTCCATCTGCGATCACTGTCTTCAAAATTTCTGTGATAATTGACTTTACTTTTTCGAATGGATAAATTTCCTGTTCATCATAACGTGTAATTAAATCCATATGGCCCAACACGCTGTAATTATGATAGTTCTGTACAACAGAAAGCATTTCTTTGTAATAGCCTTCATTATATTCCTGCTGTGTCCGTGTATTTTGGTATTCATTTGTCCAGAATTCCTCATCACCAACCTGGTGGATGGATAAGATCACAAAATCAAATGGATAGCTTGCAAATAATTTCTCATACTCTGGAATTGTATGAGTCTGTACTCCGAATTCCAAGCCGGCTTTTATTGCAATCTTATCTTTATACTTTTCCTTTAATTCCGCGATCAACGGAAAATACTTCTTATATTCCACATTAGTAAGAGCAACCCACTCCGGTTCTCCCTCATCTCCTGCACGGTACTCAATCCCTCCAGGATCATCCCAATCACGATAAGGACCATAATCTACATGATCTGTAAAGCAAATGTCCTCAATTCCTAAAGAAATCGCATCCTTAATAACATCTTCCATCGGATAAACAGAATCATTACTAAATTCTGTATGTACATGATAATCTGCTAACATATTTCCTCCTTTACCAAAATATTTTCTATATTTTTTTAATTCACAATGTAATTTTCGAAATATTGCCACAGTCTTCAATAAGCAACTTTCTAATAAACCACTTTTCTCATATCTTCTATTTCTTTTTGCAATTCCTGATATCTTCGCTGTCTTTTTACAATATTAGATTTGTCCTTTCCGGAAAGCGCCTCTGCTACTTCTGGTTCTTCCATATCTTTTATGGGCGGTTTCAGGTCTGCTGCTATTTTTTCTTTTTTGGTAATCTCTTTTTTAAGGTATTCTATTAAGACGGGATTTTTCGTCTCAATCAGATATCTGCCGTATTGTTCATAGACACTTTCCATCTCCTTTTTTGCAGCTGTCTGATTTACTGGTTCTTCTGCTATTTCCTTCATATATTCTTGAATCGAAGGCTGCTGGTGTTTCATTCGCTGTGGCTGTGTCCATCCTGGTTCTGCCTTGATGATGACATAATATTTTCCATCTTCTTTTAAGAACCATTCTTTTTCAATCTGATAATGGTATTCCTTTAAAAGCTGACGGACTTTGAACCATTCGGACTGCGGCTGTAAAATAAATTCCTTTCCTTCTATCAGAAATTCTGGTTTTGCTTTTAGTATTTTACAGATTAAATCACCGCCCATTCCGGCAATAACTACCGTGTCTGTTTCTCCTGGTTCTAACGGGGCAAGTCCATTTCCAAGGCGAGTTGCGATTTTTCCACCAAGTTTTTCTGCGCGGATATGTTCCTGTGCCTTTTCTAAAGGTCCCTTATTCACATCCATGGCAATCCCTCCCGGTGAAAGCTGATTTTTTACAAGATAAATCGGAACGTATCCATGGTCGGTTCCAACATCTGCTACTCGATTTCCCGGCGTGACCGCCTGCGCTACTGTTTTTAAACGTATTGAAAGTTCCATTTTTCAATCCCTTTCTATTATTATGTACTCTCGGAGTCTTTTTTGTACTTGCTTCTGCATCTGATTTCGATTCTGAAAGTCTGTTATTCTTTAACTCTTTTAAACACACTCTAAAACAAAAGAATCCCTGATCATCAAATGGTGAACGGGACTCTCTCATTATACTTTATAATTATTTTATTTTCAAGAAATTAAGTTCCTATTATGAACAGAGCATATTTGAAAAATGCTTTCTGCAATTGAAGCGTGTAGATTGCAGGAATGATTTTTCAAACATGCTTATTTGTAATATCAGAAATTAATCTCCCAGCTTTTTAACAAAGTCAGAAAATGTATTATATTCTGTCTTATCATTGTATTCTGTCAGCACATTCATTATGTCGTCTGTGCCATACACATTTTTATAGACATTTTCTGCTTTTTCGCTTAAGCTGTCATAGTCTGCTTTATTCGTAGCATACCAGAAATCCTGATGAAGCCAGAATGCCTCATTATTATCTCTGACATTTTGTGGATAGCCACTGACTGCATTATACATCGCTACAAACGCCGGTGCTGCCATTGCTGCGCATTTTCCACCAATAAAGTTAAGCTTGCTGTTACCAAACGAATCTTTCTCATCAAATGCCTGTCGGTTTGTATCACTGAAACAGTCAATCTCACCTACCTGGATATCCTTGTTCTGTGTTTTTTCCTGTTCTGTAATCGTATCTAAAAATGGAGCTGCATAATATGTAGAAGCAACGACATCCACCTGTCCGGCCTCTTTAAATACATTTTCCAGATTATCTGCATACTGATCAAGATTCAGATAGCCCGGGCAAACATAAACCTTTCCACCATTCTTCGTTGTTCCGGCAAGAATATTTTCCTGCGCTGCCGCAATCTCGTCAAATGACTGCTCAAAGACAAAGCCATCTTCTTTTTGCAAAGTTTCTAACATCGCACAAAGTCGTTGTTTATGCATAAAGTTATTAATTGCACTTCCCCCGCTTAACAGGACATATGTTTTTTCACTTCCATTTGCCTTGTCAAGTGATTCTATCATTTTCTGACCGGCCTCACTCTCATTTTCAACCGATGGACCGATAATTCCAAGGAAGTTCTCTTCTCCTTTTACCATATCAAATTCATCACTTGTCTGTGTTCCGCTTCCGAGCATGTAATACATATCTTTTTTTGCACAATATTTTACGATTTCTGAAAGATCATTTGTGATAAAGGAAATAATTCCCTCGCAGCCTTCTTTCTTTGCACTGTCTACAAACGCCATCTCATCTTTATAATCTTTAATCTCTGATGAATATATAAATTTTGCCTGAAATGCTTTTTCAATATAATTGCTGTAATAATCCCGGAACATACGGCTCTCATCATCTGTACTGCTGTATATAGCCACACCGATTTTATGTACGGTACTTTCTGTTTCTTTTACGGAACCTGTCTCGGTCTTTAAAACTTCTGCGCTCTTTTGATTATTTGCACAGCCCGCCATTGTAAACATCATGAGGGCTGTCAAACCAAGAGCGAACAATCTTTTTTTCATCTTTCTTTACCTTCCTCTGATAAATTATTACGTGGTTGATTTTATGTAATAATTCTACCACAAAAAGTTAGGATGGACTAATTCCTCTTTCTTCTAAGAAGTTAGTCCTCTCCGGCATACCCTTTTCGTATTTCCTCCAAAAGTTGTTCCCCCAGATCAGAAAGACCTTCCTCTCTTTTATGTACATATCCAAGATATACCTTTTCCTGCTCGTTCTCAAAAACAACAGGGAGCGTCTGTATTCCCTCGGCATCCGGTTCGATCACCTGCGTATCCATTACTGTTCCATAGCAAAGATACGTCCGGTCCGTTACTGCCAGGATATTCATCAGGGCACAGTTACTGTTTACCTGAATGGCATCTGCCATATTTTTTTCCAGATGTAACTTTTGTTCCAACTGGTGAAGATGATAATTTTTAGAAATCGCATCTTCTAACAAAGATACAAACTTTAAATCCCTTAATTCTTTTTCTTTTACTGCTCTTTTCCCTCTCAGCGGATTCTTTCTTCCAATACACACCTCAACCTGCGCCGGCAAAACTTCAGTAAAATACAGTCCCCGTCTCTGTAAATACGTCTGAAAGGAACTGTATTGCTTTTCTCCTATATAAACAAAACCAAGCTCTGCCTCTGCACACTCTACCAGTTCAATAACCTCTTTAATACTGCCCTCCCACATCTTAAGGCAGTAATCCGGGGCATTATGACTGACAGCAAACTGTGCAAAATGCGTAGCCACGAAGTTGCTTACCATGCTGGCGATATGCAGACATGTCTTATGGGAAAGGTCTTTAAAATCCTCTATGCGTCTTAGCATCTTCAAAATCTGCTGTGCCTGCTCATAAAACAACTTTCCTGCATCGGTAAGCGCAACCCCATTTCCCTGTCTCCGAAATATCTCGTAACCCAGCTCTCTTTCTAATTTCCGGATTACCTTGCTTACATTCGATTGCGTTGTATATAAAAATTCTGACGCTTTATTAAAACTTCCCATATCAGCGGACATAATAACATATTCCAACTGTTTAATTTCCATGCTTTCTTCTCTTCCTCTTCTCTTTTGCTATCCTTACTCTTCTAAAAAGTCTCTAAGTTTCCGGCTTCTTGTCGGGTGGCGAAGCTTTCTTAATGCCTTTGCCTCAATCTGGCGAATACGCTCTCTTGTCACCTGAAAATCCCTCCCTACTTCTTCTAAAGTGTGAGGCTTGCCATCTTCTAAGCCAAAACGGAGTGCCAACACCTTTTGTTCCCGCTCAGAAAGTGTATCCATCACTTCTTCAAGCTGTTCCCGAAGCAGGGTATGCGTCGCTTCCTCTACCGGAACAGGAATATGCTCATCCTGAATAAAGTCTCCAAGATGACTGTCTTCTTCCTCTCCGATCGGCGTTTCTAAGGAAACTGGTTCCTGCGATATTTTAGAAATCTCCAAAATGCGTTCTACCGGAAGATGCATTGCTTCTGCTAATTCTTCCGGTGTCGGCTCTCTGCCATATTCCTGCAAAAGCTTTCTGCTTGTTCGGTTTACGCGGTTCATCGTTTCCACCATATGCACAGGAATACGGATTGTTCTTGCCTGATCTGCGATTGCCCGCGTGATGGATTGCCGAATCCACCATGTAGCATATGTGCTGAACTTATATCCCTTTCGGTAATCAAACTTTTCCACCGCTTTGATCAGACCAAGATTACCTTCCTGAATAAGATCAAGAAACTGCATTCCTCTGCCGGAGTACCGTTTGGCAATACTTACTGTAAGACGGAGATTCGCTTCAGAAAGTTTTTTCTTTGCCTCCTCATCCCCTTCTTCCATCCTCCTGGCAAGCTCGATTTCTTCTTCTGAACTTAGCAGAGGGATTCTTCCGATTTCTTTTAAATACATGCGGACCGGATCTTCTGCATTCCCTCTTTCCAAAAAAGAGTTTTCCGCGTCCTCTGCTGTTTTATCATAGCCTTTTTCAATCTCTGCTGTTACCTGAACTCCTGTAGTTTCTTCTGCTTTTCCAAAGGGCTCTCTATCATGCAGACCTTCTGCATCATTATCATGCAAAAAAGCATTCTCCGTATTTAAAATATTTAAATCAATTTCAGGAATTTCCTCGATTTCCGGAATTCTTTCCATCTCTTCAATTTCTTCGATTCCCTCAAATTCCTCCATATCATCGGAATTAATTTCAGGCATGGTCAGCACATCAATTTTTCTTTCTTCAAGATAAGCTACAATCCGTTCCAGTTGTCCTGCTGTCAACGAACTATTCGGAAAGGCTGCTTTTATCTCCTGAAGTTCCACCACATTTTTCTGCTTCTTTGCTCTTTCCAGCAGACCGTTCATCTGGTTTCCAAAAATCTGTTCTTCCCTGCCCAAAATACAACCTCCAAATCCTTCTTATATACTCTCGAAATCTTTTTATACTTGATTTTGCAAGAAAATTTTGCTCAGTTGTATGCAAATTTTAAAACATATCCTACATATATTGATGAGATTCGGATACAACTGATGAAAAACAAGCTGCACAAACATGTAGAAAGATTACCCAGGTACATTATTCCTGCTCTTAGTTTAACCCGCTTCATGACCGGTTTATACTTAATTTCTGCATTTTATTTTTCAGGGATAAAAGCTCCTGCCAGCGCACAATATCGCTGGTGTGAACCATTTCATCCTCTATGCTTGCAAGTTTAACTTTACGCACTACATCTGAGAGCGCTTTATCTTCATCTTCGGAGGAAAGTCCGTATTTTAAGTGTGTATTAAAAATCGCTGCGATTTCTTTTTGTTCTTCTGCATCGGTAAAACGACTTAAGATTGCCGCAGGATTTATCTTTTCATCTTTATCTAATTGTTCAAAAAGCATGATCGCCACAGAATGATATAATGGCTCGATAAAATCATCCGCACCGATATATGCCCGAATATACTGATACATTTCCGGGTGTTCTACAAGCCAGGTAAGAAGAAGCCGCTGGGGCTGATTTTTATTATTTTTCTTCTTTTCCTGACGGCGTTCCTCTGTTTCCGGCGGTGTCTTATACTGCTCATTCGCCCGTTCATACTGATAGCCAAGTCCATACCGATTCACCAGATTTTCCAGGTCATTCTTTCTTATCATAAAACGATTCGCCGCAGAGGCAAGATACGTCTGCCGCTCGATCGGTTCCTCAATCTGGGCTAACTTCTTTGCCACCTCATGAATGAATTCGGTCCGGCTTTCCGGATCCTGCTGATTATACTGCCCGTAAAGGACAAGCAGCTCAAACATTCTGCCCGATTCTGCCTCATCAATTCGCTTCTGGTAACCTTCCTGTCCTTCTGCCTTAATCAGTTCATCCGGATCTTTGTACGGTTTCATGGATAACACACGACCGCGCAGCCCATTCTCTCTTAAGATCGGTAACGCCCTAAGCGCCGCCTTTATTCCGGCTCCATCACTGTCAAAAGACAAAATAACTTCATTTGTGTACCGTTTTAAAAGCATCGCCTGGTTCGGGGTAAATGCCGTTCCAAGTGGAGCAACTGCGTTCGTAAAGCCCGCCTGATGAAGGGAAATCACATCCATATAACCTTCGCACAAAATGAGTACCTTACTTCTTGCACGCTTTGCATAATTTAAACCATATAGATTCCTTCCCTTATCAAACAAAATGGTTTCTCTGGAATTTAGATACTTCGGTTCTCCTTCTCCCATCACACGGCCGCCAAATCCTATGACACGCTGGTTGATATCCATAATCGGGAAAATAACCCGGTTAAAAAACTTGTCATAATTCCCTTTGGCCGTATCAATATTTACAAGGGAAGATTCCTTCATCTGATAATCACTAAATCCCTTTGACTTTAAATACTGATACAGGTCATCCCGGTAAATGTCCGCATACCCAAGCCCGAAATGATTGATCATCTCATCGCTGAGTCCCCGGTTCTTAAGGTAAGCAAGCGCCTGCGTTCCACGTTTACTCTTCAAAAGATAATGGAAATATACCGCCGCTTCCTTATTCATATCTCTAAGCGTCAGTCTGGCATCTGCCTGTTGTTTTTCCTCTGCTGTCTGTTCCCTTTCCGGAAGTTCCACTCCGGCTCTTTGTGCCAGATTCTGCAATGCCTCCACAAAAGAGAGACGATTGTATTCCATAAGAAATGTATAGACATTTCCTCCCTGTCCACATCCAAAGCAGTAATACATCTGCTTGTCTCTGCTTACAGAAAACGAGGGCGTCTTTTCGTTATGGAACGGGCAGAGCCCTACATAGTTTGAACCTCGTTTTTTCAATGAAACATAAGAGGAAATCACATCGACTATATCATTTTTTTCTCTGACCTCATCAATCAGTTCTTCATCATATCTCATTTTTTTCCTCTTTATCTAAAGTTATAACCTGATAGTTACATTATATGTTGACAATTCAAAATTATTATATAATTTTGTAACTATTCAGAAAAATTCCGCTTATTTATCAAAAATCTGCAGGATTCTGAATCGTTATAGTGCAGCATGCACTCAGTAATAATAGTTTATAGATAATCATTTTGCAGTTCACAACAAAAGAGTTACGAATCAAACTATAAAATCTATATCCAACAATACTTTAGAAACCAGATGGATGGAACAATAAGCCTATTTTGAAAATTCCATCTCATTCCGAATAGTCACAAACACATTTCCTATTTTGACTGGTCTAAAACTGCAATTGCATCAAGAGATGTCTTCATAAGTTCACGTACCTCTTCCTCGGTGATTCCCATTCGCTCTGCGATCTCAGAAGGTTTGGCTTCTCTTTCATACTCTCTGGCAAACGCTGTCGCAATATCATTCATCTCGTTCACACGGTTTGCTATCTTTACTGCGGAACGGGTAGAAGAATTATATTCCTCTAAAGTTTCCTTTAAATGTTTGCGAATCATTTTCTCACAAAATGCATGAAAATCTCTGTCAATATCCGGCTCGAATTCATTAATGGCAATCATCAGTCCAATATTGCTTTCCTGAATCAGATCACTTAAGAGAAGTCCCTTGCCTTGATATTCTTTTGCAATCTCTACCGCGCGGGAAAGATTGGCTTCAATAAGAAGATTCCTTGCATTGTCGTCTCCATTCGCCAGCTTTCTTGCGATGACCATCTCCTGCTCGCCGGATAACTGGCTCGCCTTTTCCATCTCTTTTAAATAAAATGCAACGATCTCTGCATCCATCGGGTCTTGTTTATCTGGAAGTTCCTCATTCCCGATTTCTTCTTCCTGTCTCTCAATACGATTGGTAATATAAATCTTGTGAGATTCAAAATAATTACATATGAAATCAAGCTGCTTCTCTTCTAACTTCATATCCGCAAAATATGCATTGATTTCTTCCATAGATAACTGATTCCCATTTGTCTCCCCAAGACGCTCTAATTCCTGAATTGCCTGTAAAAATTCCGTCTGACCTGCCATGACTTTACTCCTCCTCTTTTGCGGTCTTTTTTTGTTTTGTCTTTCCTTCTGGCTTCTCATCCGCCGGAAATACGATATGAAGCTGTCTTCTTGCCTCATCTAAAACCTTCATGGTCTCTAAAGTAATCTCTTTTGATTTCTCCCATCCCATACCTGTTTTTATCATCTTAATAAATTCCTGTGTCTCATAATTCAATATATTATCCGACTGCTCAAAATGAATGGACTGTACCACTCCTTTTCTCACAATTCGTAAATCCTTGACATTTTCAATCTCCTGCACAAGCATAGCGGCATCTTCCCCCTGAATCTGGCTTGGCATCGCTGAATCCGTAATCTTAGAATAAATGGCTTCTCCAATCATATCGGGATATTCCATAAGAATCGTTCCCGCTCCATCCACACCATTTGAAAGCTTGATTCCGGACGCTTTGATTGCGGTTGGAGCACCAAAAAGGCGAATCATACACTCTACCACATACACGCCTATATCCATCAACGCTCCGTTTGATAATTCTGGCTTAAATGCATTCTCGATAATGCCTCTCTTATAGTTATCATAACGGGAAGAATACTGGCAGTACTGCAAGGTTGCTCTTCGAATCTTGCCAAGGGCATCCATGTACGGAAGCATCTTCAGAAAGCCTGGTGCATAAATCGAACGCATCCCCTCTAAAAGAATGAGATTCTGCTTCTCGGCTTCTGCAAACATTTCCTCCGCTTCTTTTAAATTCGAAGCCATCGGTTTCTCACAAAGAACGTGCTTGCCTGCCTTTAACAAAGTCATAACCTGATCGTGATGACAGCAGTTCGGACTTGCCACATACACCGCATCAATGCAGTCACTGTTTGCAAATGCCTCTAAATCATCAAAATATTGCAGGCGCCCTTTCTGAATACCAAACTCTCTTGCTCTTTCTAATGTTCTTGAATAAATGGCAGTAAGTTCAAAGTCCTTTCCATAGCGGTTCGCCTGCCAGAACTTCTGCGCGATCTTCCCTGTTCCAATCATTCCAAATCGAATCATTTTTGTTTCCTTTCCTTCTCCACTTGTCCGTCCTTTTAAACGGTCATACCAGGTAAGATCATCCGGATTCTCTCCCTGCTTTCTAAGATATTCCTCTAATGCTCTCACATCTTTTATGATATGGTCTGCCCCGGCTTTTAATAATTCTTCCTCTGACCCGTAACCGTAAAGTATGCCGACAGATTCTATACCGCAAAGCTTTGCCCCCTCAATATCATGCTTCCTGTCTCCGATCATGATGGTCTCTTTCGGCTTAATCTTGCAGGTCTTTATTATGTAATCAATAACTTCTGCCTTCTTTTTTCGTGTACCATCTAATTCGCTTCCCCCGACAAAGGAAAAATAATCACTGAGACCAAAATGTTCTACAATCTGCTTTGCAAACACAGTCGGTTTCGAGGTCGCTATGATCAAGGTAAATCCCGCTTCCACCAGTCGGCTGAGCATCTCTGGGATTCCCGGATATACCTCATTCTCAAAGATTCCTTTCGGTACAAAATACTCTCTGTAATACTCTACTGCCTTCTCGGCATCTTCTTTGGAAAATCCATAAAACTCCTGAAAAGAGTCATCAAGCGGCGGCCCGATAAACGGTATGAGGTCTTTTAAATACCTTACATGAATCCCGAACTTTTCTAAAGCATACTGAACGGAGGAGGTAATGCCCACCATCGGATCGGTCAATGTCCCATCCAGATCAAATAAAAGATACTGCTTCACTATGTTCCCTCTCCCTTCTTCATTCTTACTTTTCTTTAATTATAAAAGAAAACCGCATAAAACACAAACATATTTTTACACCACGATTGACAATACAACCTTTATAAAATATAATAATACAAATATATTTTTTTAAAAAGGAGATGATGTCTTGGACCCCAGTTCCATACGCCAAATTGTTATTTTATTAATACTGTTACTGCTATCTGCATTCTTTTCTTCCGCAGAGACAGCCCTTACTACGGTAAATAAGCACCGAATGCGTGCCCTTGCCAATCAGGGCAACAAAAAGGCAGCCAGAGTGCTTGCTCTGATAGAGAAACCAGAGAAGATGTTAAGTGCCATATTAATCGGTAATAATATCGTAAACCTCTCCGCTTCCTCTCTGACCACCACACTGGCAATGAACCTTGCATCGCAGGCAGGTCTCGGAAAGAATACCAGCACTTTTGTCGGTCTTGCAACCGGTATTCTCACTTTTCTTATTTTAATTTTTGGTGAGATTACTCCAAAGACAATCGCTACTATGAAGAATGAGAGCATATCTCTTCTGTAT
>CAVCBH010000163.1:0-4313 GCA_963600375.1 bacterium
GATGCACATCTTGCAGAAAGCATTTTTCAGACACGCTCTAAGGCCACAAATATAGGTTGTATTTTCTTTGGGAGAGCTGCTTTTTGGCTGTTTACAAAGTTACTATATTAAGGCTATCATAAATATAGGATATCTTTTCTCTTTGGTTTCATCTGTTTTCTCAAAAACCTTAAGCAGCAGCAAACTCCTGCTGGCGTTTGTCGAGGATTGCCTTATATTCATCACAGTTATCTTCTGTGATATTTTCAAGTTCATCATCAGGTAAAACCCGTTTATCGTAATTCCTGCGGAAATGTCCTCGTAAATAGATAAGGAACGCAGAATTATAAATCTTTCTGGTAAGTCTTAAAATCTCGTCATGATCAATTTCTTTTAAAGCGTGATATAAAGCAAAGAAATCGTCAGTATCAAGATGGGCAAACTGTAAGGTCTGCTCTAATAAAACCTCGTCGTTATCAAAAAGAGAGATATAACCGAGAAGGTACATTAACTGGCGGAAAGTCATGACAAAATCATTTGGTTCTAATGTTTCGAGGAATTGTTCAAAACAGACTTTTACTCTCCAGAGACCCTCTTCTAAAAGATGACGGATAGAAGTCTCATTGAATGGTCCAGGAATCTGAATCTTGTCTACATGAACAGTCTTAAGAGTAAGACATTCCATAAAACGGGCGAGTGTAACACGACAGGCATGGAATTCGGAATAGGCATTCATATAAATAAATAAGTCTTCTGTCTCCTCAAAAGAGTTATTTATGAAATCATAAAAATGAGTAAATTCATGGAAAAGGATAAAACGGGCATAACTGTCACTGTAAAGATGAAAACGAGGATTTAAATGCAGAATATACTTACCGTTAAGAAGCTCTATAATATTAAAGAACCCCTCTACATATTTCTCCGCATCGTACTGTACAGCTGAAATCTGCACATCCTTTGGTAAATCGTACTTTTCCTTATATTCCTTCCATAATTCGTTAATCTGTCTTAAATTCATATGTAACCCGCCTTCCCATAACATATTGCTTATATTATATAATAACCTGGGGGAAATAACAACGCTCAAATAAGAGGATGTAGGATAAAATATTGCTATTTAGTATTATATTATTATGATAGAAGAAGCGGATTCGTCTGTTTAGTTAAAATCGCAGTTTGTTAGTTTATTGAACTGCCTTATAATAAAAGAATGTTTGAACCATCAAAGCCCCCTCTTCCAGATCCTTCTGGCTTACCCAGTCGCCAAAAGAAGAAGTTCCCCGTTTAGGAAGATAGTGAGGGTCCATAAGCAGATATTTATCTTTTTTAGCATTGTAATCAACGATAGCGCCGTAATGTCCTGGCAGATAAACAATAGCGGTGTCCCCATCTTTTAATTTCTGTTTTAATTCTTTGAAAGATTCTCCATGTCCATCGTAAGAAAATCCATATTTATAACCAAATTTTTCAGCGGCTGCCTTAAAAAATCCACTGTCAGTTCCACAGTCTTCAATACGATAATGTTTATCAGAAGCATATTTTGCCAGTTCATAAGGATCTGGAAAATGACCACTTAAGGAATAGATGGCATTAACTGTAGCAAAAATACCACAGCCGGAAGTACAGAAATTATTGGTTTCTGTATCTTTTGTTGTTTCATTTCCATAATGATGTCTGGCCCAGACAGGATCAAACTGAACAAAGACCTGAAGATTTTCCTTTTCGATGGCTTTTTTCTTTCGTGTTAAACGCCATACTGCATTTGGATTAGTGGTAAATTCTAAAAGGTTACTGTCATTTTCAGAAAGAATACGCTTAGTATTTACATCACAGATGGTATAGTAATTATCCGTTCTGGTGATACGAAAAGTACCTGCTTCGTTCTTGTCACCCCAGAGTGTACTTGTACAGGCAGAAGAGTTTTCAAGAGTATCTGCTTTTAAATACTTTTCTTCATTTGCTTTTTGAATCGTATAGCAGTCATCTCCTACATATTGAAAAGTATAAGTAAGGGTATCTGCATGAACCGGGTAAACATCTGTGGAAAAAGCAGAAGTTGCAGAAATATTTTCCTGACAAAAAGAAAGTTGATAAGTTCCATTCGCAAATGGTTGTTTTTCCCGTCCATCGTAAATTAAACAGTCAGACTGGAACTCTTCTTTTGTAATCCAACCATAATTAGTGCTTCCCTTTTTGGAAGTGTACTGTACCTCGTACCAGGAACCAGAAGAACCAATTACCTTTACCCCACTGTATTTTGGGAGCATAGTTTTTAAATCTTCACTGTAATCGGAATAATATATCGGTAATTCGTTACGTGCTAAGGCATAAATAAAATCGGAATGATTCTCATATCCATGTTGAAATGCAAATGAATTCGCAGGAATGAGAAAGCATCCGCAAAGAATCATAAGTAAAAATAAAATAGAATGTTTTTTCACAGGTACTCCTCCGTTTACTTTGTCGTATAGTGTAATGTTTTACAAATGTCTTAAATATATTAAATAAGTGTTACATTTTGAGCTATTATAACATAAAATGTCAAAATTGAAAACAAACATATTGCGAGAAATGTATAGGGGATTTTTGTATAATTTGTAGAAAAGAATTGAGATAAATAATGATTCATGGTAAAATTACACAGAGTAGTTCATTTGTTGTGAAAATACATGATGAAAGGGATGAAGAAAATGGAACAAAGGAAGAGAATTTTTGGGGCATTAGATGATTTAATGCGTTCTCCGATAGGAGAGAGACTTCGTGAAAGAATATTTCGGGAATTATCTACAAAGGAAATACATGAGATGCTTCAGAGAGAGCAGAAGCCGTATAAGGAATTAATGGCATATTATCAATGTGCACTTATGGAAGTAGAGACAAAGTTTCGAGTATTAAATGAACAGTTCTCCCTTGCACATGACCGTAATCCGATTGAGTCTATTAAAACAAGAGTAAAAAGTCTTGAAAGTATAACAGAGAAGCTCAATCGAAAGAATCTCCCTTTTTCAACAAAAAGCATCGAAGAGAATCTTTCAGATATCGCAGGGATTCGTATTATCTGTTCTTTTAGAGAAGATATTTATTTTCTTGCAGACTGTCTTTTAGAGCAGGATGATATTACATTGATTCAGCGAAAGGATTACATAGAGAATCCGAAAGAGAATGGATATCGAAGCCTGCATTTAATTGTAGAAGTACCTATCTTTTTGGAACATAAAAAGAAGATGATGAAGGTAGAAGTACAGCTTCGAACAATCGCCATGGATTTCTGGGCAAGTCTTGAGCATAAGTTAAAATATAAAAAAGATATTGCTTCTGATCAGCTTACAGCAGATTTAAAGCAGTGTGCAGAGGAGAGTGCCACACTCGATCTTAAAATGGACAGTATTCGTAAAGAGATTGAATTATTAAAAGCGCCGGCATTGGAAACATTTGAACGATAAGAAAGCCTCGTAGAGGCGGTTTTGCGAATGGGGTTCTGAATAGTTACAATATTATAAATAAAAGGTATAAATACAAAAAGGAGACATATTTAAATGATATAAGCAGGAGGTCTGTGCGTATGATTTATATGTCTTTTTTTCTTGGTCTGATTCTCATATGTAAAGGAGGAGACTGGTTTGTCGATGCTGCCTCAAAAATATCGGAAATGCTGGGAATTCCCAAATATGTAGTGGGAGCAACGATTGTAAGTTTTGCAACAACAATGCCGGAGATTATAGTATCCGTTGCGTCTGCCCTAAAGGGTCATTCAATTATGGCGATTGGGAATGCCGTGGGATCTGTCTCGGCAAATACAGGAATTATTCTTGCGATCAGTCTGTTTTTTCTTCCTGTGGAGATAAAAAGAGAAGAATATTTTTTAAAAACAATTTTGTATATAGGAACAGTGTTGTTATTATTTATCAGTTTTCAGGATAGAATATTTGACAGATCGGACTGTCTGCTTCTCTTACTTGCAGGAATTTTATTTTTGGTTATGAATGTAAAAAATGCTGTAAATAAAAAAACGAAAGAGAATGGTATAAGACAAAGTGATCGGGCAAAGCTGCAAAAAAGAAGAAAAGAACAAAAGGAAAGCCTTTGGAAAGTACTAATTTGGTTTTGCATTGGAGCTGTTGCAATCGTAGCAGGTTCCGAATTATTGGTGCAGTCTGCCTGTGAAATTGCTGAAAAATTACATATTAGTGAGGATATCATATCAGTCACGATTGTTGCAATGGGAACTTCTCTTCCAGAATTTGTAACAACAGTAACCGCAATTATTAAAAAAGAATCTTCCCTTTCTGTCGGAAATATTGTGGGAGCAAATATGATTGATTCTGCATTTATTC
>CAVCBH010000164.1:0-11777 GCA_963600375.1 bacterium
CTATCACTGTGGGTTGAATGTTCGCTTCTCACGCTCACATTCAATCCTCGCTCTAAGGCCACAAATATAGGCTATCCGCTCTCTTTGGGTGCTGTTTTTTGGCTGCGGCAAACTGAAATCTACTTCACCGTTGTTGTTTTCTCGATTTCTTTTAAGACGAGACTATTCAATACTGCTCGATTAATATATGATTTAGAATATTCCTTTTCATATTTAGATGTATCTTCCCCGTTAAAATATGCTTTTACATCATCATCTGTTACAGCAATCTTCTTATCTGCTGCAATGGCATCTGCTACCAGGAATACTTTTACTGTGCTTTCGCAGCTGCTCTTATACTGATCTCTTAATGCCTGTTCATCTTCGATTCCATATGCAGACAGATAATCTTTTAAAGAGTAATTAGAAGATTTCAGCTGAAGTTTTAATCCATCTACAAGCACATCTACACGATCATTGATAAGCTGGTCTGGAATTTCCTTGAAAGTACTCTTTTCAATCATATGATTCCAGATATAGTCTGTTTTGTTTGTATTGTAAATGCTATCTTTAATCTTCTTTTTCATATCTTTTACACTAGTATAACCAGAATCTGCAAGATTCTCTTTTACAAACTTATCTGTAAGCTTCTGCTCTTCTTCAATATAATTAATCTTTGTTTCAAAAACTACATCTTTTCCGGCAACATCCGCATTTGTATAATCTTTTGGGAAAGTCGTCTTTACCTGAACAGTTTCTCCCGGTGTCTTTCCAATCAACTGATCTTCAAAGCCATCAATAAATGTTCCAGAACCAATCGTAAGATTGTAATCGGTATCGGATCCACCATCAAATTCTTCGCCATCGATCGTTCCCTTATAATCGATATTTACTACATCGCCTTTTTTCACCTTACGGTCAGTTACCTGATTCTTATAATTTGTCATAATGGAATCAATCTGGCTCTGTACATCATCACTGGATGGTTCTACATCCTTTTTGGCAATCTTTAAGGAAGAGTAATCGCAGACGGTTACATAATCTGAAGCTTTCACTCCTTCTAATGTTCCGTCAGCGTTCAGTCCTTTTCCGTAATTCACTGTTTCTTCTTTGACTTCTGTTGTTGCCTCTGCTGCCTTTTTGCTGTTCCCACATCCAGTTAACATGCTCATGGATAAAACGACTGCAAGTGCAATTGTTGCAAACTTTTTCATAATAAAATATATCCTTTCTTTTAACAGCTCATTGCTTCTAAAATCTCTTCTTCGAGTTCCTGTGCAATTACTGCTCCTTTTACAAGCGCTTTTCTTGCATAGTAAATGGCTTGTTCAAGAGATTTATCAACTCCCTGTCCTTTAAAATACATTAAGCCAAGGCTATAGTAAGCCATTCGGTACTCTGCTAATTCTACCGCGTTCATAAAACATGCTGCCGCTTCCTGATACTGACCAGAATGATAATACTTTGTTCCCATCTGGTACATCTTTTTCGCTTTCGGTATTCCGGCTTCTAACTCTTTCTCCTGCTCAAGCTGAAATGCTTTGGCAATCTTACGAACCTTTAATACTGACTTTTCATACTTTGTATTCACTTCATATGTTCCATCTTCTTTATCTAAAAGAAGTTTCTGTGTTGAAAGTCCTTTTAACAGATATTCCATATACGTGTCTACTTCTGCAAATGGTACACTGCCATTTACAATTCTTCTTGTCTGTTCTAAATCAACCATGTGATTTTCTTTCAACGGAAGCTGTCCGATAAAAAAAACAGAATGTTTCATGACCTTCTTCTTTTCTTCCGGGTCCGATGCATTCTGCACCATATCATACATCTTCTTTATATTATCTTTTTCGAGAGTTTTTCCTTCCATCATCTCTCTAATCTTTGTTCCTTCTACTGCCATCTTTCCACTCCTAACCTGGCTTCAATTAAATCATCCTTCTGCCCGCAGGCAAAAAAATAACTTATCTTAAAAATTATATTATTAAAGAAAACAATTGTCAATAGCACTACCACATACGATAAATTCTGGTTCACTGGCTTTTTCTCCACAAACAGCAATATGGTATCCATCATATTCTATCTCAAAAAAGTTCTCCGTTAAAAATTCTCCGTTCTTTTTTCTTTTAGAATGCATTTGAACTAAAACATCTGAGAAATCCAGACCTTTTAATGCAGTTCCCAGCCCTTCCCCTGTTTTTTTCACATAGCTTTCTCGTAATGTCCAGAATCTGGTGAACATTTCTTCTGCCGTAATTCTATTCTCACTATCCTCATCTACTATGTTTTTTTCAGCAGATTTATTTTGTGCATTTACTTCAACTGATTGTTTTCTCTCATTGATTGCACCCGATTCATTTATTGCATCTATTTTAGCAGGTCGGTTTGCTATATTTTCTCCATCTTCCCTATCATTTTTATTATTTTCTTTTAAATGTTCTAAAATATCATATTCTTTCTCTGAAAAAAATCGTTTTGCCAGCTTCCATTTCACTTCCCGAATCTTTTCAATATCACAGCCAATTTCTTCCGATGCCAAAACACACAATACATAGTTTCCTGAATGAGAAAGATTAAAATAAATGTCTTTCTTTTTTCTCATCGGCTTGCCATGTTCTCCGTAACAATAGGCCCCTTCTTCATTAATCTCATCACTCGGGATGCCCCACTCTTTTAAAGCGTAGTATAACAAAAGCCAGGCAGCCAGCTCCATCTTTCTATCTTCTTCTTTTATCGGGCGAACTGTTTTCTCCCAGCGGTCTTTGGGAAGAAATCGTTTCCATGAATCATAGCATTTTGGATCTTTTATATTTTCTGTATTTAACAGATAAATTTTTGTTTTCATTATATTCTCCAGGCATTCACTGCACAATAAAATCGAAATGAGCCATGTGTCCCACAGTTGTGTTATGTTAAGATAAAGCCACTCTTATTATACCATACATTTTCTATTTGTAATTCTATATTTTCCCTCATATGATACAAAAATCCAAAAATAGCAGTTATTTCACAGTGTTCCATAATACCGTTTTTAAAAAATCTTCACTTACACTTTTTCTTTCACTTCTTTTATAACATCATTCACTGCCAGCGAAGTAACACTGACAATAATCAGCGCGATTCCTGCAATATCTGCTGCCACAAACGCCTGATGTAACAAAAACACCGTAAAAATCGTGGAAACAAGTGGCTCCATGCAGGCAAAAAGGCTACTTTTTACCGGACCTAAATACATAACACCTTTTAAATAACAGCTAAAAGCAATAATTGTTCCAAATACGACTACGATTGCAACTAATGTTACAGTAACCCAGTCCCATCTTCCCGGAGGAGCCCAAAATCTTGAAAATGGTATCAGCATAATTCCACCGATAAACATTCCCCAGCCGATTACGAGCGTTGCGCCATACTCTCTTAACAGGCGTACTGGCCAAACCGTGTAAAATACAACCGTAACGGCTGTTGTAATTCCTAAAATTAAAGCTTTTTGCGAGATTGCAAGACTGTGGATATTTCCATGTGTAGACATCAGAAATACTCCTGCAACTACCGCAAGCAGCACGATAATATCTATCATCCTTGGCAGTTTTCTATCAAGAAAAAGACATAAAATCATAATCAGAACCGGTGAAGTATACTGAAGTACCGTCGCTGTTGCAGGATTCGAATACTGCACACATAAAAAGTATGTCAGCTGACATGCCAACATGCCTAACGCCGCAAATAAAATCATACTAAATGCCGTTTTCTTATCTTTCCATATCTCAAAAATCCTGCCTTTTTTCTGAAAAGCGACAAAGCACAGCATAATAAATCCGCCCAAAACAAGTCTTGCTGTGACAAGCCATTCTGCGTTCATTCCTCTCATATCAAAGAGAAGCTTTCCCACTACACTGGATAACCCCCAGCACACCCCACCAAAAAGAGCAAATGCGGTTCCTTTTACTTTTGCGTTCATTGTTATTTTCCTCCACAAACTCCTATTTGTTAAATTCATATCCGTATTATACTATAAAAATAACGACACTGTATATCACTTTCGCAATATACAATGCCGTTACTTTTATTTTCTTCGATACACCAAACAAAACATATTCCTGTATACGATAATATCATGTACAAAACTCGACTTGTTCAGTTTTAGTGGACCTGAGGGGAATCGAACCCCTGTCCGAAAACCTATTCCGTACGGTATCTCCCATCACAGTCTCTATTTTGACATTCCCTCTGTCTGGCGTCTAAAGACAAACTCCAGATTTCAGTAGCTTCATATTACTTCATACTCCGCAAAGCTTTGGAATACGAGTGTCCCACATAATCGGTGCCGGACTCTCAGTCTGTGGGGATACTAAGGCCGACAGCTGCAACTAGGCAGCGTATGCTAAATTATCTTCAGCGTTTATATTTAGTTCCGAGTTTTAACGTGGTCCCGGACCACGGATGGCTGCCCCACGTTCAAAATCCCCGTCGAAACCAGTACAAGCCCCCATGAGGGTTCTTTGAACCGTAGTATCATTATTATATACTTTCTAAAAAAAATGTCAAGAGGATATTTTATTACTGTGTTTTCATTTTCCGGAATTTATCGGGCTTTCTTTACTGTACTTTCATCTTACAACTTAGCGCTGACTCATATCACTGTCCCTGTCTGCTTCTGACTGCGCTACGGACTTTCATCTTACAGCTTAGTGCTGACGCATATTGCAAAACGCCCCAGATCTTGTTGTCTTGTTATTCTACTTGCTAAGTTTTACATCTGCAAAACCGTATTCCGTATCAGACTTTCTGATTACATTTCCCTGTGTAATAAAAATTCTTAAATCTTTACAACCTTTTACATCAATTGTATGAGTAGTAAATGCTACATCATCACGAATCAAAAAAGTTCCATTTTTCACTGTTTTTCCATCTGCTTTAATAGTTACCTGGGCTGGTCTTCGCAATGTAAAATTTCCATCTTTCATTCCAACTTTAAAGGAAATAGAAGAATATTTCCCTCCTAAGTTAAAATAAATTCCTTCATCATTCCTCTTTGGTGCTCTTGTCGCAAATCCATGTGTATAGGATGTTCCTCTCATTTTAAAAGAGCGCGCTCTATAGCTTGCGTAAGTTAATGTCTTTGCATATGGCTGTACATAATCTAACAGCCAGCCGGAAGTTGGCATCGTTACCTTCTTTGTGGAGGCACTGCCCTTAAATACCTTTCCGTTTGTCTGAAGGTATGGAACTACTTTATAGGTATAAACTGCACCTAAGTCAAGACCACTTACTTCATAGCTAAGTTTTTTTGTTGATGTAAGTTTGCTCCATTTGCCATTCGCACCAGCTTTATATACATAATAGCCTGTTGCATTTCCTACCTTATTCCAGCTTAATTTTCCTGTTGTTCCACTTACAGAAACTGCAAGTCCCGGTTTGACATCAGATAAAGTGCGAATTCTTTGTACAGAAGAATAGCTTCCGTTCTTCTTCTGATTGATTCCTCTTACTTTATAGACATAAGTTGCTCCACTCTTTAACTTACCCTGTGTCATTGAAGTCGCCTTTGTTGTTTTTATCTTTTTATATTTGCCACCATTTACAGAACAATATACCTGATAACGCTTTGCATTCGCAGCCTTTTTCCATGTGAGTTTAGCCTTCTTTTTTGCGGTAAGCTTTACGGTAAGATTCTTAACCTGTGAAGGACGTTTCACCGTTGCTGCCTGTGCATTTTGTGGCACAAAAAGCAATACCATTAAACTAAGAACTGCCATTATGATCAGGTTAATCTGTTTCTTGCTGCAAATGTTTCTCATGTCGTTCCTCATTTCTTTCTCCTTTTCTATTTTTGTATATTAGAGTGCGTTTGAAAAATCATTCCTGCAACTTGCATGCCCCAATTTGCAGAAAGCATTTATCGTAAAATAATATCCTACAAATTTTTATTTTTCAATAGATAATTAAATTTGATTGACTAAAAAAATTCTGCAAATGTTTCGCATTACTGCCGTACAAAACATTTACAGAATTTCTACTTTTTTATTTTTCTTTTTTATTTTTCTGTTTCATTTGTATTTTTATTACTTTTATTCATAGTCTGTTTTTATTTAATTTTATTCGCCTTTTTCCGCTTTTATTTACAGTTCATTTTTGTTATCTGTTCGTTTTATTTATTTTTTCTATTTTTTGTTCAAAAGCTATTTTGATATTTCTCATCTTTCTGTTCTTCTTTTTCCTGCAAATACAAAAAAGAATGCACATAAGCCTGACAGAATGGCAATTCCACCCCACAACATCACATTGCTTTTATCCCCAGTTTTTGGATAAGAAGTTCCTATGGAGGATTTTGTGATTGTGTTTGTTGTAGTATGATAAATCGTATTATTTACAGCTTCCGTCGTTGCTGTTGTTATTTCTTTATATTGATTTACAAACTTTATCTCTTCAACTTTCCGGTCGGACTGGTCTTTTACTGCCCATACTTCTGCGACAAGGCCGCCTTCCTGCGTATTTACAACACGAACGGTTACTTCATATACTGAATTATCATAAATGACCTCTTTATTCTCGCCTTTTAACTGATATACCGTATATTTATAGTCTCCAGGTCTCGTATAGCGCATTTCTTTAAAGCTGCCCTTTGTGATTCCTTTCTGCGTCACCGCTATTTCGCTAACTACCGCTTCTGTGGGACTATTTTTATCAACCGTTTCTAAACCGTACTTAAAAATTTCCGATTTTATATTTCCCACACTTCCTTTTACTTCTACCAAAATCGGAATCGCGATCGTACACTCCCGTTCCCCTTCTGCCGCATAAACCGCCGCCATTTTTACTGGAAAAAGGAAAATAATTGCCAGAACCGCAGAAAGCACTCTCCATATCCATTTACCTTTTATTTTATTTCGTTTCATTTGTCCCAAAAGCACCTCCCTTACTCCGCTTTCTTTTGCTTTTGACTGCTTTTCGTCATTTTGCTCAACCTTCCAAAAAGTATCACCCTTCCATTCGTTACGGTTTCCGAACAGGTCGATAACCCAATAATCTGTGCAGTATCCTGCCTTCCGCTATCTCGATAACAGACGGCAGCTTCCCTGATATAATCAAGAAAACTTTTAAAAGATTCTGCATTTTTTGATATATTTTGCGGGTTATAAACCTTAGAATCTGATGCCGAAGTTTTCATACAGGCAAACAAATCAATCCGCATCGTTTTATCTGACAAATACAGCTCTCCCGTTTTATGTTTGTCAAAATAACTTTTTTCCGTAAAAGACACCACATCTCCGAACATTCCCCCATTTGCCATATGATGTCCGTACAACAGATTATACGAATCCGAAAAATCCTTCTTATTCATACAGGATAAAAAAACAGAACCAGACAAAGAAAATTCTCCGTACACATCTTTATTAATATATTCCATATCATTCTTTCCCCGAACCACCGGATAATCAATATGCGTACCTTTTATCGTAATCCAGCCCACCACATCCGGATTTACCGCCATCAGATCTTTCAAAGAAGGATTCTTTCCCTCTCCCGGCTGTGGCTTATAAGAAAGCAATTCATCCGATAAAAATGCCCCTTTGGCACTCATATACGTATCCCACAGAGAATATCCACCATATAGAAATAAAAATAACACAACCACCATCACGATACTATTTAAAATCTGGTTACCGACCTGTGCAATGCGAACTGCAATCTTCACCTGTATCCTGCCTCCTTTATCCTGTATTTACCTGCTGTTTTGCTTAAATAGCTTAATATTTTATTTACTAATTTACTTAGGTTAGTCTGCTGCTTTATTTATATTTGCTACTCTTTACTAATTATTTGTTGCTTGCTAACTATAATATTTCTGTTGTTTCTTTATGTTGATTCATTTTTTATGCTTCTTTGCGATTCCTTTTGAAAAAGAAGAGGACTGCCATGGAACCTGCGAGGGCGATCATGAGGATGTATGGTCCGTAGTTGAGGATGATGCCGGTTGGGGATGGAACATCTTTTGTGTTTGTTACTGTTGCCTGTGCATTATCTTTTAAAATAGTTACACCTAAATTAATTTTTTTCTCAGATTCCCATTCTCCCACTTTAGCTGCAGAATATGTTGCCGTATAACCTTGCTCATTTTCTGCCTCTGTTGCTGTTACTGTATCATTTTCTGTTAATCCATAAATTCTAATAGTTGTATTGCCTTTTACACTAAACGATGTTGGAGTTCCTGAAGTGATACTTGTAGGTTCCGTTGCACCTGTTGGCGCATTTCCTACTTCAACTTTATATTTTTCTCCCGTTGCTCCATTTACTGTTACATTAATTGTAAATACGTCTGTAGGAACGGTCTGATTTCCAGAAAGTACCTTTGTAATTGTAATATCATGTGTGGAATCATTTTCTCCAGCACCATAGTTATTATTAAATACTACCTCTGCTTTTGCTGTTGTACCCTTTTTCACTGCTACAATATCTGGACCGTCACCATTATTATATATGTATACATACACATCATATTCTGTATCATCTTTTAAAATCCCTTCATATGCTTTATTCGTAGCTGAACTTGGGAGATTCTCTTCTTTTACTGTATAATGATATATTCCCGCAGTATTTAATATTGTTGTATTAACTACAAGTTTAGCACCTGTATTATTTGTATATGTTCCTGCTGCCACATCTCCTGCTGTAAATGTTGCTGAGCCACTAACAGTCAATCCTCCAGAAATCCCTGCTTTCACTACCTGATCTTTGAATTCTCCTTTCGCTCCTTCTTTTACTTCAAAATTAAATGTGGCATTGGGTGCATATGTATTCCCATCTGTAATTATGTTTTTAGTAATCGGCACTTCTGTCACATTCTTACAAATGACATCCCGAGGTGTTTCACTACCACTATCTCCATCCGCTGCAAACACACTCATTCCCATCATCCCTACCGCCAACGTTCCTGCCATCAGCGCCGCCATTAACCGAGTTGAAAATTTCTTTTTGTCCGTTCTCATAACAAATTTCCTCTCTTTCTTCGTTAAGATTAATTATTGTCAGCTAACTATCTATCAGCGGAAGGACAAGATGCCTTCCGCTATATCAAATACTTCTGGCTTTTAGATCGTGTTTGAAAAATCATTCCTGCAATCTACACACCTCAATTTGTGGGGAAAGTTGCATTGTCCAGAAAGCATATGATACCAATTCATTTCACTGTAAATTTCACAATGCATTTATAAATGTATTTTTATTCAGCAATACAAATATAATGATAACGTAATCAGCCCATTTAATTTATTCAGCAATATGTAAAGCAATACGGAATATAATCCGCTCTACAAATTAGAACGTCTTAAAATCGTAATCACTTTTCCTTTGATTTCTTTTTTCGTAACTGCACCAAAGTAGCGGCTGTCTTTTCCTCCTTCTCTGTAATCACATAGAACAAAAACTTCATCTTTTTTCAGAGAAAGAGGATATTTCACTCTTTTTTTCTCATAAGGATAGGTTTTATAGAATACATTATTTTCTACGACAATGCTTCCATTTACTTTTAGCTCTCCTTCACTGGTAATTTCTACGCTATCTCCTCCATGGGCGACAACTCTTCCCGTTCTTATTCTCCCATCTTTCCTGAACACAAGAACGTCACCGCTACTAAAATTCCTTTCCAGTCTGTAGCAGAGCAGAATATCACCGCTACTGATACGCGGAAACATATCTTCTCCACGCATCGGTGTAATCCCAAAGAACACACCTGACAGCAGCCACAAAAAAACGAGCAAAATCACAAGCCGAATAAGAAAAGTTTTTATCTCACTCATGCCAGGATTCTCTTTCTTCGAATATTAAACAGGAAGAAAATTACTCCCAGAACAAGGGTTAGTCCTGTCATAAGGAACCATGCTGTCATTGTATTGTTCACTCCTGTTGGAGGAATCACGGTTTTCTTATTGGTAAACACAATATTTTTATTAGAATCTATAGTTCCTGACACTTTCTTTACATCCTCATTCGTTGTTGTACCTTCTGGCGCTTCTATTTGCACTGTGTAATCATCCGCATTCTCTGATATTTCGTAGTCTGCTTTATATGGTAAGCTTACTGTCTTTGTCTGATTATGTTTCAGCGTAAAAGAATACTCTCCTGCCTTTGTTTTTGTTACCCCTTCAATATCTTCGTTATATGCCTCATTATCTTTTTTCAGAGAGAGTTTAAAGCTAAATTCTTTATTTCTATCCCCCATGTTATTTTCTCCACTTGTATCTATAATCTTTTTAATAGATAGATTATAGGTATTCGGTAGCCATTTTGCGTAATAATAAGCATCTTTGTTATATCTTGTATTATCATCAGTTGAATACGTTATCTTTGTTCCTGTACCATTTCCATCTGCATCCTTTTCCATATACCAGCCTTCAAAGATATATCCTTCTCTTTCTGGAACTGTCGCTGTTACCGTTTTTAATGTTCCATAATACTCTGTGCTACTTCCTATCTGATGCATTTCCATCGCTTTTTCATCAATAAGACGATATGTATCATTCTTATATGCATCTACAAAGTTAGATTTATACGCAACGGTTGATGAAACTTTTCTAAATACAATACGAAGTGTTCCTGTCGGGTTATAAGCATAATAATCTGTACCTCTCTCACCAAATGTATCCTTGCTATAATCCGCATTCCCTGCGTGAGCTCCATCTGGATGCGTTCCAGTATAACCTATATAACTGTCATAGCTATTTCCATATTTTGTGCTATTCGCTCCCAGATTCTTAAAATTAGATACTGAAAATTTTCTACCAGTGAAATTACCATTCCAGTAAAAATACGCATAACCACCTTCATAGGTATAACCCGGAACTACAATTCCCATCTGCGCAAAACTAGCTGCATTCATATCCACACTTGAAGAACGGAACGTATACTTATCTGGTATAACCGATCCTTCTGGTAATGTATAAGTCTCATTATTTCCCTTTTCATCTACCAGAGAAATTGTAAACTTTACGGTATCCCTTGCTGCGATGGAATGCATATCATTAATCGCATCCAAACCATAATAAGCAAATGAAATACTATCTGCAGAATCTGTTATCGTATTTTTACTGTAAATGTAATACAGTTTGCTATTTCCAATACTTATCCAGTTTGTTTTATCCGTTTTGTCAGAAGAATACTGCCACCCTTCTGAACCCGATCCCAGGCGAATATAATAAATTTCCGTTCCACTTTGTTTCGCCTGATTCACATTCGCCGCCACAACTGCCTTTAAAAATGTAGCATTTTGCACAGTTGGCGCTAATGTACTGACATCGGATACCTCTGTAATAATTTCTTTATCTGCATCATATATCACCGAACTTCCATTAATTGTTCCTGTCGCTTTTTGCCCGTCATACTGTATCGTTACCGCATTTCCATCTGTATTAATACAGTTTGCTGTTAAAGAAGCCACTTCGGTAGAATTGTTTTTCCATGTAATTGTGAAAACAGAAAAACTATTGACCATATATTCTGCTGTCATCTTTCCTGACTGCATTTCTACTGTTCCATTTGCCACACTTGCTACCTGCTGTACGTCAAATGTTGCCTTACTGTCATCCAAATGCTGTACAGTAAGTGTCTCTTTATCAACCTCGTCTGAAAATACCCTGTCTTTTAACTGCATGCTTACTTTTACGTTGCCTGCTTCCGGCTCAATTTCTTTTCCGTCCTTATCATAAAAACTTATGTCATATCCAAGAAAGCCATCATATTCTACTTCCTTTTTTAGGGCAGACTCTGTCTGCATTTTCTCTTCTTTATTGATTTTTCTCACT
>CAVCBH010000165.1:0-3762 GCA_963600375.1 bacterium
TGCGAAGATTTGCTGCCATGGTCGCCAGAGCTTCCAGAGAAATGCAGAAAAACAGAGAAAAAATAAGACCGCCGTTTGGCGGTCTAAAATTTTATCAAGGTACGGACTATCTACCACTTACCTTCTTACTGATCGAACGGAAAGCGGTTCTCTTTTGTGTGTCTTTTGATTTATTTTTCCGTAAGATAAGGAATATTCAAAAAAGGTTTTCAACATTTTAGGAGTAACGTCTACCAGTCTGGGATTTTCCTTTTTAAAATACTTTTTCATTGAGTTTACTCTATATGAATATGATTCATAGGTAGAAGTACGAATGCTGATACGCTTTGATTTTAACCACTCATCTAAGTAATCACATAATGAAATGTCATGGTCTAATGTAGTAGGGAGGTAACGCTCTAAATATTCATATTTTTCTATAAAAGAAGGAATCATATTTTGAGCTTTACGTTTGTTACCCTTTACCTCTAATCCAGTGGAAACAACTTTTTGTTTCCTCTTGTTTGTATATGGGTCTTGATAAGTCAGACAAATAGTAAAGTATTCCTTGCCAGAACGCATTTTCTTTTTCTGTACGGTTCCCTTCATTGATATTCTCCTTTCGAAATGAAGGGTATGCTATATATTAATTATAGCATACCCTAATATTAAGGGGGATGTTTTAATAAGTGTTTTAATGAAGCGAGTTGGGCGCCCTGTTTCTCTAAAGAAAGTGTCGGATCAATTACATAAGGAAGGTATTTTAGATGAAGATTCCGATAAACGCACAAAAAAAGTAGCTTCAAGAAGACATTATGTAATAAATATTGCAATGCTGGAGAACTATTGTAGATTTTTGAAAGCCGGAGAAATTTAATTATTCGTTAAAAAGTGTGGAGTATTGTTCAATAGAAGTACACTGCATACTTTTTTTGCAGTTATATTATAGGTTATTTTTGGATTTTCTTTGCACATCGAAGATAAATATGCTATATTTTTTATAAATTAATTTTTCGAGGGAGGTTATTATTGGTGAAAATTATAATTATATTAATTGTAATAATTATATTATTCATAATTATTACATCTAATAGTTCATCAGAAGAAAATTTGAGATTAATGGAACAAATCAAATCTGGTAGAAAATACCAAGAATTTTCTGATTTTATTGCTCAGAAAAAAGAGAATATTATTTCTATTGTGATATATAATCCAGGTACTTCAAATGAAAGGCTTAGGATATTTTATACTTATGGTGACTATTTTAAATATAATTATGCAAAACAAAAATGGGAAAATAATTTTGATTTGCGAAGCTATTTATTTTATAGGAATAGAGAAGATTCCACTCCTTATGGAAGTGGGGTAGGAACGGAAGAATTCTTTACTATTCAAGGGGAAGAAAGAAACTGGACTCGGCAAGAGCAGGCTGAAATTCGTCAGCTGGTTGAATTAAAATTACGTGAGTGTGGTCTGGATTATGAACATAAAATTGAACAGAAACGTTATGAAGTTCCAGAAATGTGGATTTACGAAATACAACATACATTGCCCAAAGAAGCTCTGGTTTCAAAAGATCCATATTAAATGTTAAGTTAAATGAAAGAGCTAATCATCAAATTAAGTTTGTGTGAATAGCTCTTTTAATTAATTATTGTTTTGTGATAAATGGCTTTAGATTCAAGATATAGTTCACTTTAGGAGGATTTGTAATGCTTGACTATGAGAAATGGGATGAATATTATGATGGGGGCTTTGCAACTGATAAGCCCTTGGATAGTTTTTGTGAAGAATATGATCCAGTATCCGAATATTATGAACAATTTGAATATTATGGACAAAAAATTAACGTGAGCGTACAGCAAATCATGAGAGACATGGGGGTAAAAAAAGCAAATAATAAATTTTTATATGCAGATAAAGTAGTTGTTATTTTACTGGATTACTCAAAAGGGATTTTTGACAGATGGAAAAATGGTTCTGTGTTGTATTGTAACGGAGAACAGACATATTCAATAGAAGGTGATATGAATACATTATCTATAATTGATAGAATGCTTTTTAATGCGGATTCTATTGAAAAAACTAGGATTCGCGTATTTTGGAAAGATAAGAATAAAAATTATCGTTTTATCAATGGTGTATTTATATTAAATAAGAAACCATATCAAATTGAAGAAGAAGGAAAGTATAGATGGGTATTTCCGTTGGCGTTAATATCAGAATATACTTTTAGTATGCCAGAGAAGTATTCATTTTATGTGGATACAAGAAGTATAAAAAAATCAAAAATAAGTGATATGAATAAAAAGGATGAGATACGCCTTGTAGAATTTAATGAAGTTGCTAATTTTCATTATACTGAGAATAGTATTTCTTATAAACGAATTCCTCAAAAAAAGCATATTTATAGTAGTACACAGGAAAAAATTGAGAGAAATAGAAAAATAGCTGAGAATGCACTGATTCTTGCGAATTTTAAATGTGAGATAGATAATGAGCATTATACTTTTATTAGAAAAAATAAAAATATACCATATACAGAAGCGCATCATCTAATTCCGTTGGCATACTCAGAGTTATTTAATTATTCGTTAGATGTTGAGGAAAATATTGTTTCGTTATGTAGTACATGTCATAAACAAATTCATTATGGAAAAGACGCAGAGGTTCTTATAAAAAAATTGTATACAAGTAGAAAAGAATTATTGAAAGATGCCGGAATTGTATTGTCAGAACAAGAATTATTAGAAATGTATGGTATTTATTAGATTACAAAATATAAAAAATGCTTATGTTAATGAATGTCCTCTCAATTATATAAGGATAATATTGAACAGGTAATTTAATTTCCCCAAACTACTTGTCTTTGGGGAGAAATCGTATTGAAATGATTCAATAGTGAATACAATTATTACCTATATGGCTTCGTTATTTATATTTTTAAGTAATAATTGTTTTTTATATTTATAATATGTATTCCGACTGAGACCAAGTATCTCTATAACCTCTTTATCCTTCATACTACCATCAAAATCTTTCGCCATCTTTTGAATACGCTCTTTCATTGTCTTCGCTTTCTTTGTTTCAAAAGTAGCTCCCTTTTTCTGGCCAATCTGCTTTCTTTGTTCCTCTGGCAGAGTTTCATTTAAACGCTGCGTTGTCTTAATCCCCTCCGAAATCCTTACATGAAGGTCTTGTACCTCTTTTTCTGCCTGCTCAAACGCAATCCGGATTTTTTCTTTCGTTTCTTCATTTTGGAATTCTGTGATGGCAGCCATAATCGCATCTATCAACTTATCTGTAGATTCTTTGCCAGTACTGGCTATTTGAGCTTTTTTACTCTGCATTTCTTTATAGTAAGAAGTATTTATATGAGGCTCCTTTATAAAAATCAAATCAATACCTTCCTGAAGAAGCTGCATATATAAATTGTATCCCTCGTCTGCAGAACGGCTCATTCTGGACACGGAGTCAAAAATAATCGTATCTCCAGCACAAACAACTGCAATGAGCTTTTGAAATTGTGGCCGTCCCATTTTTGTTCCCGTGTACTTTTCACGATAAATTCGCTCAATTTTCTTATCTTTACAATAATCTTCTATATTCTTTATCTGACGATCCAGACGTTGATTCTTCGTTGATACTCTAGCATAACCATATATCTTACCCATTATTACTCATCCTATCAAATATAAGTATTAATTCTAACTTTAGTTATTTTTGATACTTATATTTTAACATAAATAACGAAAGTAATCAATTAAATTTAATATTTTATGA